>NZ_JBMRGJ010000005.1:0-242465 GCF_049384325.1 Stenotrophomonas sp. CASM114
CCAGCGAGCCCCCAGGGACGGGTTCACGGCGTGTCCCGCGGGCCCCCCCCGCCCCGCCCAGCTAGCAGCAATCCAGAGCCGCTCTGGACGTTGATGTTGCTGTCGCCGTTGCCGTTGCCTGCCGCAGGCAGCGCCCGCGGCCGCCGCCGCAAAGGAAACCCCTTAAATCTTCTTCGCCAGCGACTCAGCCAGGCCGGTGTAGCTGCCCGGGGTCATCTCCAGCAGGCGCTGCTTCGCATCCGCCGGCAGCTCCAGCCCCTGCACGAACGCACGCATCGACTCGGCGGTGATGCCCTGGCCGCGGGTCAGCGCCTTCAGCTGCTCGTACGGGTTCGGCAGGCCGTGGCGGCGCATCACCGTCTGCACGGCCTCGGCCAGCACTTCCCAGGCCGCGTCCAGATCGGCGTCCAGGCGCTGCGGGTTCACTTCCAGCTTGCCCAGGCCCTTGGCCAGCGAATCCAGTGCCACCTGGCTGTGGCCGAATGCGGTGCCCAGCGCACGCAGCACGGTGGAATCGGTCAGGTCACGCTGCCAGCGGCTGATCGGCAGCTTCGCGCTGAAGTGCTCGAACAGCGCGTTGGCGATGCCGAAGTTGCCTTCCGCATTCTCGAAGTCGATCGGGTTGACCTTGTGCGGCATCGTCGACGAGCCGACTTCGCCTTCCTTCAGGCGCTGCTTGAAGTAGCCCAGCGATACGTAACCCCAGATGTCACGGGCCAGGTCGATCAGGATGATGTTGGCACGGCGTGCGGCATCGCCGATCTCGGCGATGTTGTCGTGCGGCTCGATCTGCGTGGTGTACGGGTTGAACACCAGGCCCAGGCCGGTCACGAAGCGCTCGGCGAAGGCTGGCCAGTCCACGTCTGGGTAGCTGGCGATGTGGGCGTTGTAGTTGCCCACCGCGCCGTTGATCTTGCCGGTCAGTTCGACCGCGGCAATCTGCCGGCGCTGGCGCTCAAGGCGCGCGACCACGTTGGCCAGTTCCTTGCCCAGGGTGGTCGGCGAGGCGGTCTGGCCGTGGGTGCGCGACAGCATCGGCTGGCCAGCCTCGGCGTGGGCCAGGGTGCGCAGGGTGCTGGCGATGCCGTCCAGGGTCGGCAACAGCACCTCGCGGCGCGCCTGTTCCAGCATCAGGCCGTAGCTGAGGTTGTTGATGTCTTCGCTGGTGCAGGCGAAATGCACGAATTCCAGCGCCGGCGCCAGCTCGGCGTCGTCCTTCAGCTGTTCCTTGATGAAGTACTCCACCGCCTTGACGTCATGGTTGGTGGTGCGCTCGATCTCCTTCACGCGCGCGGCCTGGGCCGGGCTGAAGCTGGCGGCCAGCGCGCGCAGGCGGGCGATGGCAGCGTCGGAGAACGGGGCCAGTTCGACGATGCCCGGCTCGGCGGCCAGGGCCAGCAGCCATTCCACCTCGACCGTGATGCGGGCCTTGATCAGGCCGTACTCGGAGAAGATCGGGCGCAGGGCGTCGACCTTGCCGGCATAGCGGCCATCGAGCGGGGACAGGGCGAGCAGGGCGGAATCGGACATGTCGGCAGGGCTGGGACGAGCGGCGGGGCCGATATTCTACGACGTGCCGGTCAGGTAGTGCCGGCCGCTGGCCGGCAACCACGCCCGGCCCACGCCGCCATGGCTTGCCGGCCAGCGGCCGGCACTACCCTTGCGCACGCACAACGGCCCTGCGGACGGAACGATCTGGCCCGTCCTCGTCATCCCACGCTGCGGGCAAGGGAGTATCGTTGGCGCAGCCGCCAGCCCGGGAAGCGACACCCTGCCAGCCGCCGCTTCCCTTTCCCCAACTGAAGTAGTGCGGAGTTGATGCAATGAGCAGAGCTGCAAGCAAGGGTTTCAGAATCGAACACGACAGCATGGGCGAGCTGCAGGTGCCTGCCGACGCCCTGTGGGGCGCGCAGACCCAGCGTGCCGTGCAGAATTTCCCGGTGTCGGGCCAGCGCATGCCGCGCGGTTTCATCCGTGCCCTGGGCCTGGTCAAGGGCGCTGCCGCCGGCGTCAACGCCGAGCTGGGCCATCTGCCCAAGAGCGTGGCCAAGGCCATCCAGACCGCTGCCGCCGAAGTGGCCGCCGGCACCTGGGACGCGCAGTTCCCGATCGACGTCTACCAGACCGGTTCTGGCACGTCCTCGAACATGAATGCCAACGAGGTCATCGCCACCCTGGCCAACCGTGCCGGCAAGGCGGGCAAGACCGCGGTGCACCCCAATGACCACGTCAACCAGGGGCAGAGCTCCAATGACGTGATCCCGACCGCGTTGCGCGTATCGGCGGTACTGGCGGCACATGAGCAACTGCTGCCGGCGCTGGTGCACCTGCGCAAGACCCTCGACAAGAAGGGCCGCAGCCTGCGCAAGGTGGTCAAGACCGGCCGCACGCACCTGATGGATGCGATGCCGCTGACCTTCGAGCAGGAGTTCGGCGCATGGTCGGCACAGCTGGCCTCGGCACAGGAACGCATCGAAGACAGCCTCAAGCGTGTGCGCCGGCTGCCGCTGGGCGGCACCGCCATCGGTACCGGCATCAATGCCGACCCGCGCTTCGGCGCGCAGGTGGCCAAGGCGTTGAAGCAGCAGACCGGGTTCAAGTTCGACAGCGCCGAGAACAAGTTCGAGGGCCTGGCCGCGCAGGATGACGCGGTGGAACTGTCGGGCCAGCTCAATGCACTGGCGGTGGCGCTGATCAAGATCGCCAACGATCTTCGCTGGATGAACGCCGGTCCGCTGGCCGGGCTGGGCGAGATCGAACTGCCGGCGCTGCAGCCGGGCAGCTCGATCATGCCGGGCAAGGTCAACCCGGTGATTCCGGAAGCGACGGTGATGGCCTGCGCGCAGGTGATCGGCCACCACACCGCGATCACCGTGGCCGGGCAGACCGGCAACTTCCAGCTCAATGTCACCCTGCCGCTGATCGCGGTGAACCTGCTGGATGGCATTGGCCTGCTGGCCAATGTGTCGCGCCTGCTGGCCGACAGCGCGATTGCCGGGCTGAAGGTGCGTGAGGATCGCGTTGCCGAAGCATTGGCGCGCAACCCGATCCTGGTCACCGCGCTGAACCCGATCATCGGCTACGAGAAGGCGGCGGCGATTGCCAAGCGTGCCTACAAGGAGCAGCGTCCGGTGCTGGATGTCGCGCTGGAGGACAGCGGCCTGGATGAAGCCGAGCTGCGCCGCCTGCTGGACCCGGCCGCACTGACTGCCGGTGGCATCCACGCGGGGGACGGTGGCGGCGGCGGTTGATCTGCCGGTCGTAGGGCCGAGCCCATGCTCGGCTGCTTCCTGGACCTGGGCCGAGCATGGGCTCGGTTCTACAAGAGGAAACGCCGCCCAGGGGCGGCGTTTTTTCAGCGACGGTCGGCGACGATGTTGCCGAAGGTGTCGGTGTAGTCCTTGAACTCGGGGATGCGCTGGACCAGGTCGGCCGGGATCACTTCCATGCCTTCCGGCGGCTGGATCTTCACCGGCTGCATGTTGGGATCGGCCGGGGCGGCGACCAGGGTGTTCTGGCGCAGCACCTGCAGCTTGCCGAACATGGTCTGCAGCATCTGCTTCTGTGCCTCGTCCAGCGGAATCTGGATCTCGTCCACCTTCATCGAACCATCGCCGAGGATGATGATGTTCGGCGCCGGCGGGCGACGCACAGTGACCATGCCTTCGCTGACGGAGATCTTTGGTTTGCCGCGCTCGGCGCGGTGGTTGCGGTAATCCTTGTCACAGCCGACCAGGCCCAGGCAGAGCAGGGCGGCCAGCAGCAGGAACAACTTCTTCATGGCATTCGGTTCGGGGGCCTCCGGGGCCGCCATTGTAAGCCGGCCGGCGCACGACGGCCGGCAGCGGGGCGCCGCTGCCGGCCGGGTGCGCTGATCTGTCACAGGCCTAGCGCTTGACCACGGTGTCCTTGCCGCAGTCGTCGACGTCACTCTGGTCCATCGTTGCGTAGGGCTTGAACGCCGGCAGCTCGCGCGCCAGTGCCTGCTGGCTGGCCAGCATCGCCGGCAAGCGGTTGCAGATGCGCTTGGCCTGGGCTTCGATCTTCTCCGCCTCGGCATTGATCCGCTTCTCGATGCCTTCGCTGTCGCCGCTGAAGATGCCCTTCAGTGCCTCTCCGGCGGCGCTGGCGCCGAGCTTGGCGCCGGCCAGGCCGACATCCATGCCGTCCATCGCAATGGCGACGACGTGGCCGCGGTACTCCAGCAACCGCTGGCGCTGGGCCTCGTTGGCCGGCACGTCCTTGCCGTCGATCAGCAGGTGGCCATCCGGCGTGATCTCCGCACGCGGCTGCTTGTCGGCGGAGATGTTGATGTTGCCCTGGGTGATGTCCTTGCGGGCATCAACCATGGCCTCCTTGACGGTCTGGCCGACGCCGCTGGTGGCTTCGGCGACGCTTTTGCCGACGGTCTTGTCGGGCGTGGAAGAAGTGCCGCCGCAGGCGATCAGCGGCAGGCACAGCAGGGTGGCAGGCAGCAGGCGCAGCAGGTTCATGGCAACTCCCTCGAATTGGTCCGGTGGCGGTTACTTGTTGCGGGGCAGGGTGACCGTGCCGCCGACGTTGCGGTGGCCGACATCGCCGCTGCCGCTGTGGTCGACGGTCAGGCTGCCGCGCACGCCGTCGACCTGGATGTCGCCCGAACCATGGCTGCGCACGTGCACGTTGCCGCCGATGTCGGACAGATCGACATCGCCCGAGCCGACCACGCCGACCTCGACGTTGCCTTGCACGCGCTTGAACCCGATGTCGCCGGAACCGACCGTGTCCAGCCGGGCGTTGCCGCGGACATCGCTGATCTTCAGGTCACCGGAGCCGACGGTGCCGGTGACCGCATCGCCGCCGATGTTGCGCGCCTTGACGTCGCCGGAGCCGAGCGACAGCAGGTTCAGCGAGCCGCCACCGTCGATGTCCAGGTCACCCGAACCCACCGCTGCGTGGATGCTGCCGCGGGTGCCGCGAACGATCGCGTCGCCCGAGCCGACGTCCACGCTCAGCGACTGGGCGTTGTCCATGCTGGCATCGCCGGAGCCGACCTTGAGCTGCAGGGGCAGGTTGTCGGGCACGCTGCCACGGATGTCCAGCCAGGCATAGCTGTTGCCCAGGCTGATGCCGCTGTGGCGGCCGTCGCGGCGCAGGCTGACGACCAGCTTGTCGCCTTCCCTGCGCTGCTCCAGTACCAGCTGGTCCAGCCATTCCTGGCTGGAGGCGCAGGCGCGGCCATCGAGCTGGCCACCTCCCTTGCTGGCGACGACCTTCAGGTCATGCTGGTTCACCTCCAGCACCACCGCCTTGGCGCCGGACACATCCAGCTTCAGCGTGCGGGCGGCGGTGAACTTGCAGTTCGGAGCATCGGCGGCCAGCGCCGACAGAGGCAACAGCAACAACGCAGAACAGGCGAGCAGGGAACGCATGGGTGGTGCCTCCGGGTGGATGGAATCAGATCTCGCCGGCGCGCTTGCGCAGGCGGATGGCGAGGACGATGAACACGACACCGACGGCGGCACCGATCCATAGTTCCGGCATCGCCAGCGACTTCAGCTGCGAGGCCGGGGACATCAGGCTGACCACCGATTCGAGATCGCGACGCGTGCCTTCCTCGGCGCTGAGGCGATACACCAGGTCGGTGCCCGGCACGCCACCCAGCAGCAGGCGGCCAACGATGTTCTGCCAGAACCAGCCGGTGGTCAGGCCGATCAACGGCATCACCTTGGTGGTGCTGACAATGACGCCGGCGAACAGCGGCAGCATCACCGCCCACAGGAACGGTTTGGTGCGGGCCCAGGCCGAGCACAGCAGCAGCCAGCCGGCGGTGGGCAGGGCCCACAGGGCGTAGACCGGAATCCAGGCCAGGTGACCGGCGGCCAGGGTCAACGGGCTGGCCGGGCCCCAGATCAGGGTCATCGGGCTGCCACCGTGCATCAGCGCGACGATGCTGATCACCAGCATGAAGCCGAACATGGTGATGATGCCGGCGATCACCGCGATCAGCGGGGCCACGACCAGTGCGCTGATCACCTTGGACAGCACGGTCTGGGTGTCCGACAGCGGCAGCGACTTCCAGAACAGGATGCTGCGGTCGCGACGGTCGTCGTACAGGGCGCCCAGGCAGTAGAAGAACACCACGAAGGCCAGCACCAGGAACGGCCAGGCCGAGCTGAGCACCAGGGTCAGGTCGAGGCCGTTGCCGAGGTCGGCCAGGTCCTTGGCGCTGATGTCGCGGGTCAGCAGGGCCAGGTCCAGGCCGTTGATGTTCACGCTCTCGCCGTCGACATGCAGTGCGCCGTTGCGTGCTGCACGGTTCAGTGCAAACAGGCCGAAGGCGATGCCGACGGTGCTCATCACCAGCGAGATCAGGCCGGCGATCAGCGGCGCATACAGGAAACCGCCACGGTTCTCCCAGTACTCGCGCTTGAGCAGCCAGCGCAGGGTGCCCATCGGGCTGACGGGGTGGTTGACGGCAGTCATGCGTAGGTCCCCTTCATGATGGCGACGAACAGATCGGCCAGGCCCGGGCTGCGGGTCTCGCCAAGGGTGGAGAGCTGGGTGCGCGGCACACCGTCGAACAGCATTACGGTCTTGCCGAACGTCAGGCTGCGCTCGTCGATCGGCTTCAGCGCACGCGCGGTCTCCAGCTGGTCGGCGTTGACCAGAAGCTCGGTGTAGCGCTGGCCGACATCGTCCATTTCTGCATCGAGCACGATGCGACCATCACGGATGAACATGACGTCGCTGAGGATGTGCTCGATCTCCTCCACCTGGTGGGTGGTGACGATGATGGTCTTCTGTTCGTCGAAATAATCTTCCAGCAGGCGCTGGTAGAACTCCTTGCGGTACAGGATGTCCAGGCCCAGGGTGGGCTCGTCCAGCACCAGGATGCGCGCATCGATGGCCATCACCAGCGCCAGGTGCAGCTGCACGATCATGCCCTTGGACAGTTCGCGCACGCGCTGCTTCGGCTGCAGCTTGGTGTTGGCCAGGAAACGCTCGCAGCGGGCACGGTCGAAGCGCGGATGGACACCGGCGACGAAATCGATCGCTTCACGGACCTTCAGCCAGCGCGGCAGCACGGCGACGTCGGCAATGAAGCAGATGTCGTTCATCAGCGCGTCGCGGTGCTGCCGCGGGTCGCGGCCGAGCACGCTCAACTCACCTTCCACCGAGGTCAGGCCGAGGATGGCCTTCAGCGCGGTGGTCTTGCCGGCGCCGTTGGGCCCGATCAGGCCGACGATGCGCCCGCTCGGAATGCTGAAGCTGGCATTGTCGAGGGCCACGGTGGTCTTGTAGGCCTTGCGCAGGCCTCGGGCGGTGATGACCGGTTCACTTGCAGTGCTATTCATCAGACTTTCCCCTGGGGCAGCAATTCGTCGAGGCTCAGGCCCAGGCGCTGGATGCGCTCCAGCACCGCCGGCCATTCTTCATTGAGAAAGCGCTCGCGCTCGCTGCTGCGCAGCTGCGTGGCCGCCTGCTCGGTCATGAACATGCCCAGGCCGCGGCGCTTCTCGACCAGGCCTTCATCGGCCAGTTCCTGGTAAGCGCGCGAAACGGTGATGGGGTTGAGCTGGTAGTCGGCGGCCACCTGGCGCACCGAAGGCAGGGCATCGCCCGGCTTGAGGATTCCGTCGAGCATCATGGCGATCACGCGCTCCTTCAACTGACGGTAGATGGGAGCGCCGTCGCTCCACTGGATGTCGCTCATATTCAGCTCCGTGGGGTCAGCGGCTGTGCGAACGAGAAATACGGCATGGACAGGGAGCTGTGCAGCCGACGCGGGGGAGGGGGGGAGGAATCGGCGTTCCCGGCCGGCGAAACGGATGCATCCTGCGCACTGTCGGCGGAGGCGGGGGCGGTTGGCATGGCCAGCCAGGCCAGCACGATCAGGGTCGAAACGGCAGCGGCCGCGGGTGCGGTGAGGTTGCGACGGATCCGGGCGTTCATGGCTCCCCCTGTCTCAGGTGACTGGTGTTGTATGCAACTATAACACCGGCACGCCTACGTGTAACCCCTTGCCGTGCCCAACTGATGGCAGGGGTGGTCAAGCCGCTGAAATATCCCCTTATCCCCTTGATTGAAAAGGGAAATGGAATTGTCGCGCGGGGCGATCACGCCCTGCCTTCCATTCAGCGTTGTCCATGCTATGTCATCCCTGCGCCGTTGAGGGTGGGTCCTCCCGGGAAAGGCCACGCCACGCAAAGCCGCCGGCACCCGCCGCAACAAGGGGCAACGGAGCCCGGTGCTATAGTTCGGCCGATTCCCGGCCGCTATCGGCCGGCCCTGTGAATGGCTACCGCGGACTGCTCTCGATGCCCCTGCCGACCGTTGTCCCGCGCCGACTGCGCGGCCTGTCCCTGTTGACCCTGCTGGTGGCCGGCCTGGCCGGTTCCGCCCATGTGCTGGCGGCCGATCTGCTGGACCTGGACTATCGCCCGCTGGCCAGCAAGCAGCAGGTCAACCTGCAGCAGCGCTACCACGGGCAGGTGCTGCTGGTGGTCAATACCGCAAGCAAGTGCGGCTATACCCCCCAGTACGAAGGCCTGGAGGCGCTGCAGAAGCGTTATGCCGGCCGCGGCTTTGCCGTGCTGGGTTTCCCGTCCAACGATTTCAAGGGCCAGGAACCGGGTGACGAGAAGCAGATCCAGGATTTCTGCACGCTTACCTATGGCGTCAAGTTCCCGATGTTCGAGAAGGTGCACGTCGTCGGTGCGGAGGCCACGCCGCTGTACCAGCGGTTGACCGCAGCCACCGGCGTGGCGCCGGGCTGGAACTTCCACAAATATCTGGTCGGCCGCGATGGCAAGGTCATCGCCCAGTTCGCCAGCAAGGTGACGCCGGACGATCCACAGCTGACCGCCGCCATCGACAAGGCGCTGGCCGTCGCTCCTACGCATTGATATCCGGCACGGATGCCTCGACATCGACGGCATGCGTGCGACAATGCTTCTTTTCGCGCCGACGTCGGCGCCCAGACACTTCCAGGAATGCAGCGAATGAAGATGGGAATGCGCGGCGCCGCGGCGTCGGTTCTGATTCTGGCGATGGGCACTTCGGGTGTCGCTCTGTCGCAACAACCGGCTGCCCCCGCAGCCGCCAAGGAGACCGCAACCTTGAATTCCCCCAAGCAGAAGCTCGGCTACGCCATCGGCCTGGACGTCGCCAAGTCGTTCACCCCGATCGCCGATGAGATCGATGTGGCCGCGCTGCGCACCGCCGTGGAACGTTCGTTCGAAGGCCTGCAGCCGCAGATCACCCAGGAACAGGCCAAGGCCACCGATGCCGCACTGCGCCAGGTCGTGATGGCCCGCAGCGGGCAGCAGGTGCCGGGCATGGCGCCGGGTTCGCAGCCGCCGAAGGTCGACCGCGTCAAGGTGTCGCAGATGATCGGTTCCTACTCGGTCGGCCCGTCGCTGGCACAGCTGAAGGACGACATCGATGTCGCCTCGCTGTTTGACGCGATCAGCACCGGCCTGAGCAAGGGTCAGCCGAAGATGACGGAAGCTGACGCGACCGCCACCATCCAGGCGTTCATGGGCAGCAAGCAGGCCGAAATGCAGGCCAAGGCCGCCGCTGCCGCGCAGACCAACCGCGAGGAAGGCAATGCGTTCCTGGCCAAGAACAAGACCCAGCCGGGCGTGGTAACCACCCCGTCGGGCCTGCAGTACCAGGTCATCCGCCCGGGCAGCGGCGAGCGTCCGCTGCCGAGCAGCAAGGTGCGCGTGAACTACGAAGGCAAGCTGCTCAACGGCACCGTGTTCGACAGCTCCTATGGTCGTCAGCCGGCCGAGTTCGGCCTGGACCAGGTGATCAAGGGCTGGACCGAAGGCGTCGCGCTGATGCCGGTCGGTTCGAAGTACCGCTTCTGGATCCCGGGCGAGCTCGCCTACGGTGAGAACGGCACCCCGGGTGGCCCGATCGGCCCGAACGCGACTCTGACGTTCGACGTCGAGCTGCTGGGCGTCCTGCCGTAAGCGACCACGGAGCCAGCACGGACATGCGCGTTGCGATTTTCGGTACCGGTTACGTAGGGCTGGTGACCGGTACCTGCCTGGCCGATGTCGGCCACCAGGTGGTCTGCGTCGATATCGACCAGGCCAAGGTCGATGGCCTCAACCAGGGCATCATCCCGATCTATGAGCCGGGCCTGGAACCGATGGTGAAGGCCAATCACGCCGCGTCGCGGCTGACGTTCACCACCGATGCCGCAGCCGCGATCGGCCACGGCCAGGTCGTGTTCATCGCTGTCGGCACGCCGCCGGACGAGGATGGCAGCGCTGATCTGCAGTACGTGCTGGCCGTGGCCCGCACCATCGGCCAGCACATGAGCGTGCCGACCGTGGTGGTCAACAAGTCGACGGTGCCGGTGGGCACCGCCGACAAGGTCCGTGCCGCCATTGCCGCAGAGCTGGCGGCACGTGGCGCCGACATCGCCTTCGACGTGGTGTCCAACCCGGAATTCCTGAAGGAAGGCGACGCCGTTGCCGACTGCATGCGTCCGGATCGCATCATCATCGGTGCGACCAGCGCCGAGTCGGTGGCGGTGATGCGGCGCCTGTATGCACCGTTCAACCGCAACCACGACCGCGTGGTGGAAATGGACGTGCGCTCGGCCGAGCTGACCAAGTACGCCGCCAACGCGATGCTGGCGACCAAGATCTCGTTCATGAACGAAATCGCCAACATCGCCGAACGTGTCGGCGCCGATGTGGAGCAGGTCCGCCAGGGCATCGGCTCGGATCCGCGCATCGGCTGGCATTTCATCTACCCGGGCGCCGGCTATGGTGGCTCGTGCTTCCCCAAGGATGTGCAGGCGCTGGCCCGCACCGCGCAGCAGGCCGGCCTGGAGCCTAAACTGCTGAACGCCGTGGAAGCGGTCAACGATGCGCAGAAGGGCCATCTGTTCGCCCTGGTCCAGCGCCATTACGACAAGGGCGAGGACGAAGGCGTGCGTGGCAAGACCTTTGCCGTGTGGGGCCTGGCGTTCAAGCCAAACACCGACGACATGCGCGAAGCCTCCAGCCGACGCCTGCTGGCGCAACTGTGGGAAGGCGGTGCGACGGTGCGTGCCTACGATCCGGAAGCGATGCATGAGGCGCAGCGCATCTTCGGTGAACGCGATGACCTGGTGTTCTGCAGCAATGCCAACGAGGCGCTGCAGGGCGCCGATGCACTGGTCGTGGTGACCGAGTGGAAGCAGTTCCGCAGCCCCGATTTCCAGACGCTGCGCGAGCAGTTGAAGGACGCGGTGGTGTTCGACGGCCGCAACCTGTACGAGCCGGCGGACGTGGAAGCAGCGGGCCTGGCGTATTACGGCATTGGCCGGGGGCGCTCGCTGCATGTCTGATCTGCTGCCAACCGAACGCGAGCAGGCGCTGGAAGCGCGCCTGGTCGAACTGGAAATGCGCGTGTCCTTCCAGGAACAGGCGCTGGCCGAACTGAGCGATGCGCTGGCCGATGCCCGCATGCAGGGCATGCGCAACGCCGACGTGCTGCGTGTGCTGCTGGAAGATCTGGGCAAGGTCCGCAACGCGCTGAATTCTTCCGATCCGGCGAGCGAACCGCCGCCGCCGCACTACTGATCCGAATCCTATGAGCGATACCCTCCGCGACCAGCTGATGGGCCTGGGCTTCAAGCCTGCGCCCAAGCCAGAGCGCAAGAATGATGGCCCCCGCCGTGACGGCCGCCCGCAGGGCAAGGGTGGCAACGGCAATGGAAAGCCGCAGGGCGCTGGCAAGGGCGAGCACAAGCCCGGCCAGCGTCGTGGTCCTGGCCATGGCGGCCCGGGCAAGCCCGGCCAGTCGCGTGGCCCGGGCCAGCAGGGCCCGCGCAAGCCGCGCAGCGCAGAAGAGATGGACCTGGCCAAGGCCTACGCCATCCGCGCGCAGAAGGAAAAGGAAGAGCGCATCGAAACCGAGCGCCTGAAGCAGGAAGAGGCGCGTGTGCGCCGCGAGGCCAAGGCCAAGCTGGAAGAACTGCTGAAGGACAAGGGCCTGAATGCCGAAGCGGCGGACATTGCCCGCCACTTCCCCTACGGCGGCAAGATCAAGCGCATCTATGTAACCGCCGAACAGCTGACCGCGCTCAACGCCGGTGAGCTGGGTGTGGTCCAGCTCAATGGCCGCTACCTGCTGGTGACCGCCGAGGTGCTGGCGCAGTGCGAGGCGGTGTTCGCCGCATCGGTGGCGCTGAAGGTCGATCCGAATGCGCCGGCCGAGGAAGATCCGTACGCGGACCCGCAGTACCAGGTGCCGGACGACCTGGTCTGGTAAACGCGTGACCGCCGCGGGCGCGCTGCCGTCGCGGCCGTGGGGGAAGGGATGACCGCTGATCCAAGCCGTGGCTACGTGCCGCACATTGACGGCCTGCGCGCGATCGCTGTGCTGGCCGTCATCGTGTTTCACCTGGACCCGGCCTGGTTGCCAGGCGGGTTCACCGGCGTGGATGTGTTCTTCGTCATCTCCGGTTTCGTGGTCAGCGCGTCGGTACACCGGCTGCCGCCGCTGTCGCTGGGGCAGTCGATGCTGCGCTTCTATGCGCGCCGCATCCGTCGCATCGCGCCGGCGCTGTTGACTTGCCTGTTGCTGACTGCCGTGGCAAGCGTGCTGTTCATTCCCGAGTCCTGGCTCAGCGAAGCCAGTGACAGGACCGGACTGATGGCGTTCTTCGGCTTCAGCAACTGGGTGCTGGCAGCGATCGGCAACGACTATTTCGCGCCCAGGGCCGAATTCAATCCCTACACCCATACCTGGTCGCTGGGCGTGGAAGAGCAGTTCTACCTGCTGTTCCCGCTGCTGTTCCTGGCTTGGGCGCGCGGTGCACGCGGGCGCTGGATCAGCCTGGGCCTGTTCGGCCTGGTCAGCATGGCGTCGCTGCTGCATGCGGCGGTGCTGGGTCTGCGCGAGGCGCCGCCATCGTGGGCGTTCTATGCCACCAGCACCCGCCTCTGGCAACTGGGGGTGGGCGTGCTGCTGTTCCAGCTGCTGCATGTGCGCGAATCGCTGGACCCGGCAACCGGCCAGGCACTGAAGCGCGCCGCGCCGGTGTTCTCCCTGCTGGCCATGGTGGCGCTGGGCCTGCTGGGGTGGGCGTTGTGGTCCGCGCGTGCCGGGCGGTCACCGTGGCCTGACGGCGTGCTGCCGGCCTTCGCCACCGCGGGCCTGCTGTGGGCGCTGCATCATCATCCGCAGGCATGGGTGGCGCGCCTGTTGGCCAGCGCCCCGATGCGCCGTATCGGCCAGCTGTCGTACTCGCTGTACCTGTGGCACTGGCCGGTGTTCGTGCTGATGCGCTGGACCGTGGGCTTGCAGACACCCTTGCAGATGACCGCCGCGATGGCGTTGGTGCTGCTGCTGTCATGGCTGTCGTGGCGCTGGGTGGAACAGCCGTTCCGCGGCACGTTGGCGCAGCGCCTGCGTCCCGGGCGTTGGGTGCTGGCCGGCGCGGTCGTACTGCTGTGCGCCGCCGGCATCCAGACAGTGCTCTACCTGCAGGCGCCGCGGCTGTCGTTGAGTACGGTCAGCCGGCATCCGGCCGATTGGTACCCCAATGGCAAGAGCGTGGCCGGTGACTATCCCGAGTGCGCACTGGTGGTCGCCAAGCATCGTTTCGAAGGCGGTAGTGCGCGCACCTTTGCGCGTGGAGACTGCGACCGCCCGCTACCGGTTGGCGCGCCGAAGCGGGTGTTCGTTGCTGGTGATTCGCATGCGATGGCCTACATCGAACTGCTGCAGCGACTGGCCCTGGAAACCGGCTCGGCGGTCTCCCTCTATGGCCGCGGCGGATGCCCGCAGGTGAGCCTGCAGAAGTGGCGCGGTGCCGGTGCCGGTTGCGCTGATTTCGACGCCGCGGTGTTCGCCGATATCGCGCGGCGTGCGCAGCCGGGGGATGCCGTGGTGCTGGTGTCGTTGCGCGTGCCACGCCTTTCCGATCAGTTCGTGCTGTTCGATGCGCAGGCGCAGCTGGCGGGCGAACTGACGGCAGAGGCCGCGGCAGGACGCGACGCCGAAGTGGCCGAGGCGGTCGCGCAGTGGAGACCCCTGGCCGAGCGTGGCGTGCGCATCGTGCTGGAGGCGCCCAAGCCAGTGCTGCCAGCGCCTCCTTATCGCTGCTCGGACCGCTTCAATGCCCGCAACGAGGTCTGCCGCAACGGCCTGGACAGCACGCGCGTCGCGATGGAAACGTTGCGGGCACCCATGCTGGGCAGCCTGCAGCAGGTGGTCGATGGACTGCCAGGTGGCGTGCTGTGGGACCCGATGCCGGTGCTGTGCGACGACGCGTTATGTCCAGCCCAGCGCGATGGGCGGCCGCTGTTCTTCGATGGCGATCATCTCAGTGCGCATGGCAATCGGGTGCTGCTGCCCTCGCTGCAACAGGTTCTGTTGCAGCGCTGAGCCGGGCAGGGGTCAGCGCGCGTGGCTGTTCCGTCGCGCACGTATGAGCGGCAGGCTCAGTGCGAAGAAACAGAGCAGGGCACCAATCAGGGCGAAGCCGCTGCCGGCCAGGAACGCGGTGCGACCATCGTCGATCTTCCACAGTTGGCCGGCAACGAGTGCGCCGAGCACACCGCCGACACCGGACGAGAATCCGTACAGCAGCCCCTGGCCATGCCCATTGAGGCGACCGGGGAAGTAGGTCGCCAGCATCTGCATCGCTGCTGCGAAGAACGCCGCAAAGCCCAGCGCGTGCGCGCTCTGCGCCAGCAGCATCACCGGCAGGTTTTCCGGGAACAGTGCGGTCACGGCCCAGCGCAGGCAGGAACTGACCAGCGCGATCAACAGCATCCAGCTGGCGTCATAGCGGCGGAAGAAGCGGCCGATGGTGAAGAACACGCCCACTTCGAAGACCACACCGATGGTCCACAACAGGCCCAGGGTGGAGGTGCGGTAGCCGTGATGGTCCATGTAGACCGAAAAGAACGTGTAGTACGGGCCGAAAGACAGTTGCTCCATGAAGGCGGCCAGGAAGAACGCCAGCACCGGCGGTCGGCGCACGATCTGCCAGAAGCCGCTGGCGTCGCCGCCGGTCTTGCCGACGCCGCGCGCGTAGTGGTTGCTGAAGGCCGAGGCGACCAGCAGCGCGAACAGTGGCAGCATCATCCACGGCAGCAGCCCGGCGTGGTTGGCCGTGCCGTCATCTTCGATCAGCCAGCCGAACAGGGTCACGACGGCGATGAAGCCGAGCGAGCCCCAGACCCGGATCAACCCGTAGCGATGGCTGTCGTTGCCCAGATGGGTGAGGGTGATCGACTCGAACTGCGGCATCACCGCGTTGTAGAAGAAGCAGAACACCACCATCGCCGGGTACATCCACGGCTGTGGCAGCGGCAGCAGGAATACCGCGAAGCTGAGCAGGGTCAGCACGCAGCCCGCGCGCAGCAGGCGGATCGGTCGTGGCGATGCGGCCGCCAGCGAGGTCCAGGTGCTGGGCGCGATCACGCGGGTGGCGTACCACAGGCCCATCATCACGCTGATGGCCGTCACGCTCATGCCGCGCGCGCTCAGGAACAGGCTCCAGTACGGCGTGAACGCGCCCAGCGCCGCGTAGTAGAACAGGTAGAAGCTGGAGAGGCGTGCAACGGGAACGGTCATCGCGGAATGATGAGGCAAAAAAGGGGACGGAGGGAATTAAGTCGTTTGTGCATAAGCGACTTAATCCCCTCCGTCCCCTTTTTGTGTCATTCGGGGTCGTAGTCGAGGGCGGAGGCCAGCCAGCGTTCGGCCTGGGCGCGGTCCACGCCCTTGCGGCGGGCGTAATCGCTGACCTGTTCGCGGCTGAGCCGGCCGACCACGAAGTACTGGCTCTGCGGATGGCTGAAGTAGTAGCCCGAGACAGCGGCCGTGGGCAGCATCGCGAAGCTCTCGGTCAGTTCCATGCCGGCGTTTGCTTCGGCCTGCAGCAGGTCGAACAGGCGCCGTTTCTCGCTGTGTTCCGGGCAGGCCGGATAGCCAGGCGCCGGCCGGATGCCGCGGTACTGCTCGTCGATCAGGGCGTCGTTGTCCAGCGCCTCGGCGCGCTCATGGCCCCAGAATTCGGTACGCACGCGCTGGTGCAGGCGCTCGGCCAGCGCCTCGGCGAGGCGGTCGGCCAGTGCTTTCAGCAGGATCGCGTTGTAGTCGTCATGCTCGGCCTCGAAGCGCGCGACGTGCGCGTCGATGCCGATACCGGCAGTGACTGCGAACGCGCCGATCCAGTCCTGCTTGCCACTGTCGAGGGGCGCGATGAAATCGGCCAGGCAGAAGTCCGGGCGCTCGGCAGGCTTGTCTACCTGCTGGCGCAGGAAGTGCAGGGTGGTTTCGCCCTTCGGGTGCTGCACGCGGACGTCGTCGCCGATGCTGTTGGCCGGCCACAGGCCGAACACGGCCTTGGCCGTCAGCCACTTCTCGCCGACGATGCGCTCGAGCATCGCGCGCGCATCGCGGTACAGCTCGCTGGCCTGGGTGCCGACGATCTCGTCGGTGAGGATGGCCGGGAACTTGCCGGCCAGCTCCCAGGCCTGGAAGAACGGTGTCCAGTCGATGTAGTCGACCAGTTCGTCCAGCGGGTAGTCATCGAACACGTGCAGGCCGGGTTGTTCCGGTGCCGGTGGCGTGTAGCTGTCCCAGCCGCCCTGGAATTTCTGCGCGCGCGCATGTTCCAGCGTCACCAGGCGCTTGGCGTCGCCACGGTTGCGGTGGCGGGCGCGGATCTCGGCATAGTCGGCCTCGTTGGCCGCGACGAAGGCTTCGCGCAGGTCGCGTGAGATCAGCGACTGGGCCACGCCCACCGCGCGCGAGGCGTCCTTCACCCACACCGTAGGCGCTTTGTAGTGCGGGTCGATCTTCAGCGCGGTGTGCGCGCGCGAGGTGGTGGCGCCGCCGATCAGCAGCGGCAGGTCGAAGCCCTGGCGCTCCATCTCGCGGGCGACGTGGCTCATCTCCTCCAGCGACGGGGTGATCAGTCCGGACAGGCCGACCAGGTCGGCGTTGTGCTCGCGGGCGGCATCGAGGATCTTCTGCGCCGGCACCATCACGCCCAGGTCGACCACCTCGAAGTTGTTGCAGGCCAGGACCACGCCGACGATGTTCTTGCCGATGTCATGCACATCGCCCTTCACCGTGGCCATGATGATCTTGCCATTGCTCTTGGCGGTATCACCGCTGCGTGCCTTCTCCGCCTCGATGTACGGCAGCAGGTAGGCCACCGCCTTCTTCATCACGCGTGCGGATTTCACCACCTGCGGCAGGAACATCTTGCCGGCACCGAACAGGTCGCCCACGATGTTCATGCCGTCCATCAGCGGGCCCTCGATCACGTCCAGCGGGCGGCTGGAGGCCTGCCGGGCCAGCTCGGTGTCTTCCTCGACAAAGGCATCCAGGCCGTGCACCAGCGCATGTGCCAGGCGCTGCGCCACCGGCTTCCCGCGCCAGGCCAGGTCCTCGGTCTTCGCCGCGCCCTTGCTGCCCTTGTAGCGCTCGGCGATCTCCAGCAGGCGCTCGGTGGCATCGCTGCGGCGGTTGAGGATCACGTCCTCGACGCGCTCGCGCAGCTCAGGCTCCAGCTCGTCGTAGATCGGCATGGCGCCGGCGTTGACGATGCCCATGTCCATGCCGGCGGCGATGGCGTGGTAGAGGAACACCGAGTGGATGGCCTGGCGCACCGTTTCGTTGCCGCGGAACGAGAACGAGACGTTGGAGACGCCGCCGGAGACGTGGCAGTGCGGCAGGGTCTGCTTGATGATGCGGGTGGCTTCGATGAAGTCCACCGCATAGTTGTCGTGCTCTTCGATGCCGGTGGCGACGGCGAAGATGTTCGGGTCGAAGATGATGTCCTGCGGCGGGAAGCCGATCTCGTCGACCAGGATGCGGTAGGCGCGGGTGCAGATCTCGACCTTGCGCGCGCAGGTATCGGCCTGCCCACTTTCATCGAAGGCCATGACCACCGCGGCGGCGCCATAGCGCAGGACCTTGCGCGCGTGTTCGCGGAACAGCGCCTCGCCTTCCTTCAGCGAGATCGAATTGACCACGCTCTTGCCCTGCAGGCACTTCAGCCCGGCCTCGATCACGCTCCACTTGGAGGAGTCGACCATGACCGGGATGCGGGCGATGTCCGGCTCGGACATGATCAGGTTGAGGTAGCGGGTCATCGCCGCTTCCGAATCGATCAGGCCCTCGTCCATGTTGACGTCGAGGATCTGCGCGCCGCTGGCGACCTGCTGGCGGGCCACGTCCACCGCTTCTTCGTAGCGGCCTTCCTTGATGAGCTTGCGGAACTGCGCACTGCCGGTGACGTTGGTGCGTTCGCCGACGTTGATGAACAGCAGGTCCGGAGTGATGACCAGGGGTTCCAGGCCGGACAGGCGGGTAGGGCGGACAGGCGTCATGGCAGGCGTCGGCTCAACAGCAGGAGGGCGGGAAGTGTGGAACGGTGGCGGCGACATTCATGCGGCCTGCTCCTGGACACCGGGCAGGGCGCGCGGCGGCAGCCCGGCAACGGCCCGGGCGATCGCACGGATGTGGTCGGGGGTGGAGCCGCAGCAGCCGCCGACCAGGTTCAACAGGCCATCCTCGGCGAAGCCGCGCAGGGTGGTGGCCATCTCTTCAGGCGTTTCGTCGTACTCGCCGAAGGCGTTGGGCAGGCCCGCGTTGGGGTGCGCGCTGACGTAACAGTCGGCGACCTGCGAGAGGGTTTCCACGTGCGGGCGCATCGCCTCGGCGCCCAACGCGCAGTTCAAGCCGATCGACAGCGGGCGCGCATGCGCCAGTGACGCATGGAAGGCCTCGGCGGTCTGCCCGGACAGGGTGCGCCCGGAGGCGTCGGTGATGGTGCCGGAGATCATCACCGGCAGGCGTGCACCACGCGCGTCGAAGGCCTCCTCCAGCGCATACAGCGCGGCCTTGGCATTGAGCGTGTCGAAGATGGTCTCGACCATCAGGGTGTCGGCGCCGCCATCGATCAGGCCCTCGATGGCTTCGCGATAGGTGTCGCGCAACTCGTCGAAGCTGGTGTTGCGGAAGCCCGGATCGTTGACGTCGGGACTGATCGAAGCGGTGCGGCTGGTGGGACCGATCACCCCGATCACGAAGCGCGGCTTGCCCGGCGTGGCCGCAGCCACCGCATCGCAGCAGGCGCGTGCAACGGCGGCGCCGGCCTTGTTCAGCTCGTACACCAGGTGTTCGAGGTGGTAGTCGGCCTGGCTGACCGAAGTGGCGTTGAAGGTGTTGGTCTCGACCAGATCCGCCCCGGCGTCCAGGTATGCGGTATGGATGTCGGCGATGACCTGCGGCCGGGTCAGCAGCAGCAGGTCGTTGTTGCCCTTCAGGTCATGGCCTTCAGATGTGCCGTGGTCGCAGCCGGGACCGTGCGCATGGTCATAGCCACCGGCGAATCGCTCGCCGCGGTAGTCGTCTTCCTGCAGGCCATGGCGCTGGATCATCGTGCCCATCGCGCCGTCGATGATCAGGATCCGCTCGCGCAGGGCGTCGAGCAGGGCGTTGGCACGGTCAGGATGCAACCAGGGCAGGTCGGGCATGGTGGTCTCGGGCTCAGGGCTTGTTGGCGATCAGCGAAATCACTTCGAAGTGCGGCGGACGCTTCTCGCGGGTGACCGTTTCCAGGCTGGACACCTGCAGGCCGGCCTTGTCGACGAACTTGCGCAGCTCCTTGTCGCTGAAGCCGAGGTTGACGTGGCCATAGGCCTCCACCGCTGCCTTGTGCTCGTGACGGGCCAGGCTGCACAGCAGCAGGCGGCCGCCCGGGCGCAGCACGCGTGCGGCTTCGGTTACGGCCTGCGCCGGCTTGCTGGCATAGGTCAGCGCGTGCATCAGCACCACCAGGTCGAAGCTGCCGTCCTTGAACGGCAGGGCATGCATGTCACCCTCGCGGACTTCCACATTGGGCAGCCGGCGCAGGCGCTCGCTGGCAGCGGCGACCACGCGCGCGCTGGTATCGATGCAGATGTAGCGCTTGGCGTGGGGGGCGACCAGTTCGGCCAGCACGCCGTCACCGGAGGCGATGTCCAGCACGTCGCCGGTCTCCAGCAACGGCAAGGCGGTGCGCGCAAGCGCCTCCCAGGTACGGCCCGGAGAGTAGTGGCGCTCCATGTCGCCGGCCACGCTGTCGGCCCAGTTCTGGTCAGAGGCGCGATGGGCCAGCACTGCAGCCACGCGCTCGGCATCCTGGCGCAGCAACGGGTCGTCGCTTCCGTTGCTCAAGGCATGCCACAATGCACGCTGCGCCGGGTCCAGCTGGGCTTCGTCGAAACGGTAGTAGGCCGACACGCCGGCACGGCGGTCGCGGACCAGGCCGGCTTCCTTCAGGCGCGCCAGGTGGGTGGACACGCGCGGCTGCGCCAGCCGGGTGATTGCCGACAGTTCGGCCACGGTCAGTTCCTCCTGCTCCAGCAGCGCCAGCAGGCGCACGCGGGTGGCATCGGCGAACACCTTCAGGCGGGTCGACCAGTCTTCCAGATCCATAAATATCTACCTATCGCGATATAGAGATATATTCGCCGAAAGGGCCTGCCGCGGTCAAGTCGCCAGCGTACGGAAACAGCCGGCCCCCGGTACAATCGGAGCACCTGGGCGCGCCGTATGCGGCCCATAACTTCATGTACCCGGGAGGGTGTTGTGGATTTCAGCTTTACCGAAGAGCAGTTGATGCTGCAGGACGTGGCGCGGCGCATCGCGCAGGAAAAGATCGCCCCCAGCGCGGAGCACCATGACCGCACCGGCGAGTTCCCGCTGGACAACATCCGCCTGCTGGGCGAGAACGGCCTGATGGGCATCGAAGTGCCGACCGAGTACGGCGGTGCGGGCATGGACCCGGTTGCGTACGTGCTGGCGATGGTGGAGGTCGCCGCCGCCGACGCCGCTCACTCGACCATCATGTCGGTCAACAACTCGCTGTTCTGCAACGGCATCCTCACCCACGGTACCGAGCAGCAGAAGCAGACCTACGTGCGTGCCATCGCCGAAGGCACCGCCATCGGCGCGTTCGCGCTGACCGAGCCGCAGTCCGGTTCCGATGCCACTGCCATGCGCTGCCGCGCGGTGAAACAGGCCGACGGCACCTTCGTCATCAACGGCAAGAAGAGCTGGATCACCTCCGGCCCGGTGGCCAAGTACATCGTGCTGTTCGCGATGAGCGAGCCGGACAAGGGCGCGCGCGGCATCACCGCCTTCCTCATCGATACCGACAAGGCCGGTTTCGGTCGTGGCAAGACCGAGCCCAAGCTGGGCATCCGCGCCTCGGCCACCTGCGAGATCGAGTTCAATGATTACGTGGCGCAGGCCGAGGACGTGCTGGGCCAGGAAGGCGAGGGCTTCAAGATCGCCATGAGCGTGCTCGATGCCGGCCGCATCGGTATCGCCTCGCAGGCCATCGGCATCGCCCGTGCCGCCTATGAAGCGACCCTGGAGTACGTGAAGGAGCGCAAGGCCTTCGGTGCCGCCATCGGCACCTTCCAGATGACCCAGGCCAAGATTGCCGACATGAAGTGCAAGCTGGATGCAGCGCTGCTGCTGACGTTGCGCGCGGCTTGGGTGAAGGGCCAGGGCAAGCGCTTCAGCAACGAAGCCGCCATCGCCAAGCTCACCGCCTCGGAAGCGGCGATGTGGATCACCCACCAGGCGGTGCAGATCCACGGCGGCATGGGGTACTCGAAGGAGATGCCGCTGGAGCGTTACTTCCGTGATGCCAAGATCACCGAGATCTATGAAGGCACCTCGGAAATCCAGCGCCTGGTGATCGCCCGCAACGAAACCGGGCTGCGCTGAGACGCAACGGCCGCGCCGCTGCAATGGCGGCGCTGCCAGTCGATCCGCGCCACGCGTGGATGCGCTGTGCTCTTGGCCGAACGATGCCGGATCTGTTCCAATGCAGGCCGTTTCCATACGGTCTGCACAGATGATCTATCGTGGTTGGGGAATCCTGACACTGGTCACGCCGATCGCAGCGATCCTGCTGCTGGCGTATTTCTTCCCGCACGCAGGCCCCAGGGGCAACATCCCACTCTCGCAGGTATTGCTGGGTGCCAGCATTGGCGCGGCGGTGAACGTGCTGCTGGGCCTGTGGCTCAACCGGGCACCCCGGCAGAAGGGCGAAGTGGCGCCCCATCATTTCTTTTTCGTGCCGATGCAGTGGGCTGCACTGGTAATCGTGGCAGTGTGCGTGGTGGTCGCGCTGTTGCGCTGAGACGTGACTCGAACGGAGCCCACCAAGGTTGGCGGCTACCGGGCATGCCGTTGCCCTGGTAGATGCCAACCTTGGTTGGCATGAATTCAAAGGCGGCAAGAAAAAGGCCCCGGATCGCTCCGGGGCCTTTTCGTTTCAGCGCACTGCCGGATCAACGATCCGGGCGGTGTGCAGCATCCGCGTCGCGCTGGCGTTCCATGAACTCCTTGGACGGTTCATCCAGCTTGTCGCCCAGCATGCGGCGCACGACCACGAAGAACACCGGGATCATCAGCAGGCCGAGCAGGGTGGCGAACAGCATGCCGCCGATCACGCCGGTACCGATGGCGTGGCGGGAGTTGGCGCCGGCGCCGGTGGAGATCGCCATCGGGATCACGCCCATGATGAACGCGAACGAGGTCATCAGGATCGGGCGGAAGCGCAGGCGGGCCGCTTCGATGGTGGCATCGCGCAGGTTCTTGCCGGCTGCGCGCTGCTCCACCGCGAACTCCACGATCAGGATCGCGTTCTTCGCGGCCAGGCCGATCACGGTGATCAGGCCGATCTTGAAGAACAGATCGTTGGGCAGGCCGCGCAGCATCGACAGGCCCAGTGCGCCCAGCACGCCCAGCGGCACCACCAGCAGCACTGCCACCGGGATCGACCAGCTTTCATACAGGGCGGCCAGGCACAGGAACACCACCACGATGGACAGCACCAGCAGCAGCGTGGCGGCATTGCCGGCCAGGATTTCCTGGTAGGACATGCCGGACCAGTCGTAGCCGAAGCCGGCCGGCAGGTCGTCGTTGACGATGCTCTCCATGGTCTGCATCGCTTCGCCCGAGCTGGTGCCCGGTGCCTGCGAGCCGACGATGTTGATCGCCGAGTAGCCGTTGTAGCGGCTCAGCGACGGCGGTGCCGACACCCATTCGGACTTGACCACCGTGTTGAGCGGGATCATCGCGTTGGTGCCATCGGCGTTCTGGGTCAGGGTGGAGGGGCTGTAGAAGCTCTTCAGCGACTCCTGGCCGGTGCGGTACGGGCCATCGGCCTGCATGGTCACGCGCTTGATGCGGCCTTCGTAGAAGAAGTCGTTGACATAGACCGGGGCCAGCATCAGCTGGATGGTGCTGTACACGTCCGACACCGACATGCCCATCGACTGCGCCTGCACGCGGTCCACGTGCAGCTGCAGCTGCGGGGCGTTCTCCAGCCCGTTCGGACGCACGCCGACCAGCGCTTCGGGCTTCTGCGCGGCCTTGCCCAGCAGGATGTTGCGCGCCTGGGTCAGCTGTTCGTAGCCGGCACCACTGCGGTCCTGCAGCCACATGTCGAAGCCGCCGAACTGGCCGAGGCCCTGCACGGTGGGCAGGTTGACCACGAAGATCTGCGCTTCCTTGATGCCGTAGAACGCGCCGTTCATGTTCTGGATGAACTCGGGCGCGGTGAACTTGCGTTCCTCCCACGGCTTCAGGCGGATGAAGCCCATGCCCACGTTCTCGCCGGAACCGACGAAGCTGAAGCCGGCCACCTGCAGCATGCCTTCATAGCCATCCTGCTTTTCCAGGATGCCACGCATCTGCGCGAACACTTCGTTGGTCTGGCCCTTGGTCGAGCCCGGCGGCAGCTGCACGATCGCCAGCGCATAGCCCTGGTCTTCTTCCGGCAGGAAGCTGCCCGGCATGCGGGTGAACAGGAAGCCGCACAGCGCGGTCAGCACCACGAACAGGATCATCCAGCGCGGCGCATGGCGCACCGCCGAGGTGATGTGGCCCACGTAGGTGTGGCTGATCTTGTCGTAGTACTTGTTGAAGGTGCGGTAGACGATGTTCGGGTTGTCGTTGTGCGTCGGCTTGAGGAAGGTCGCGCACAGCGCCGGGGTGAAGCCCAGTGCCAGGAACGCCGAGAACGCCATCGAGATGGCGATGGTCAGGGCGAACTGCTTGTAGATCTCACCGGCGGCGCCGCCCTGCAGGGCGGACGGGATGAACACCGCCGCCAGCACGACGGTGATCGCCACCACCGCGCCGGTGATCTGGGTCATTGCCTTCTGCGTGGCCGGCTTCGGCGCCAGGCCTTCCTCGCTCATGATGCGTTCGACGTTCTCGATCACCACGATCGCATCGTCGACCACGATGCCGATCGCCAGCACCATCGCGAACAGGGTCAGCTGGTTGATCGTGAAGCCGATCATCCACATGCCCAGGAAGGTACCGAGCAGGGCGACGGGGATGACCAGGGTCGGGATCAGTGTGGCGCGGAAGTTCTGCAGGAAGATCAGCATCACCAGGAACACCAGCAGGACCGCTTCAAACAGGGTCTTGACCACTTCCTGGATCGAGATCTTGACGAAGGTGGTGCTGTCGTACGGCGAGAACCAGGTCACCCCGGACGGGAAACTGGGCTGCAGCTCGTCCATCTTGGCGCGCACCGCTTCGGCCACGTTCAGGGCGTTGGCGCCCGGCAGCAGCTGGATGGCGAAGGCGCCGGTCGGCTTGCCGTTGTACTGGGTGTCGAAGCCGTAGTTGTTGGCACCGAAGGCGACGCGGGCGATGTCCTTGAGCAGCACGCGCGAGCCATCGGCGTTGGCGCGCAGGATGATGTTCTCGAATTCCTGCGGCGAGCTGAAGCGGCCTTCGGCCGAGACCGTGGCGGTGAAGTGCTGGCCTTCCGGCGACGGGTCCGAACCCAGCGCACCGGCGGCGAACTGCACGTTCTGCGCACGTACCGCGGCCAGTACCTGGCTGGCCGACAGGCCATAGCCCTGCATCTTCTCCGGGTTCAGCCAGATGTTCATGGCGTACTCGGAACCGAACTGCTGGGTGCTGCCGACGCCGGGGATACGCGAGACCTGGTCGAGCACGCGCGAGCCGACGATGTCGTTCAGGGCGTCACGGTTGATGGTCGGGGTATCGGACTGCAGCGCCACCACCATCAGGAAGCCGGCATTGGCCTTGGCCACCACCACGCCCTGCTGGGTCACTTCCGAAGGCAGTCGTGGCGTGGCCAGCGACACCTTGTTCTGCACCTGCACCTGGGCGATGTCCGGATCGGTACCGGTCTCGAAGGTCAGGGTGATCTGCGCGCGGCCGTTGGAGGCCGACGAGGAGCTGAAGTACAGCAGGTGATCGATACCGGTCAGCTGCTGCTCGATCACCTGGGTGACCGATTTCTCGGTGGTGTCCGCGCTGGCGCCCGGGTAGGTCGCCGAGACGGTGACCTGCGGCGGGGCGATGTTGGGATAGGACTCCACGCCCAGGTTGAGGATCGCGATCACGCCGCTGAGCGAGATCAGGATCGCAACCACCCAGGCGAAGACTGGATGTTCGATGAAAAATTTAGGCATGACGGAAGGTTCCCGTTACTGCTTGTTCGAATCGGTGGCGGCCGGCTTGGCCGCATCGGCCTGTTCCGGCTTGGCCGCGTCGGCCGGTGCCTTGCCTGCCGCCGGTGCTGCGCCCGCCGGAGCGGCGCCGCCTGCGGCAGGCTTGCCGTTGGCGTCCTGCCCCGGGGTCCACGGCTTGGCCACCGCCGGTGCACCTTCCTTGACCTTCTGCACGCCGGCCACGATCACCTTGTCACCGGCGGCCAGACCGTCGCTGACCAGCCAGTTGCCGTTCTGCGCGCCATCGGTCTTCACGTTCTTGCGCACCACCTTGCCGTCGGCACCGACCACCATCACGTAGCCGCCGGTGGTGTCACGCAGCAGCGCCTGCTGCGGCACCAGGTAGGCATTGTTGCGCTCGCCCAGGTTGGCCTGGAAGCTGACGAAGGCGCCCGGCAGCAGGATCTGCTGCGGGTTCGGCAGCAGCGCACGCAGCGACACCGCACCGGTGGCCGGGTCGACCGTGGTCGAGGAGAAGTCCAGCGTGCCCGGCTCACCATAGGTGCTGCCGTCGGCCAGCTTGACGTTGACCGTGGCCTTGCCGTCGCCGGACAGCGCCAGCGAGCCCTTGGCCTGCTGCGCGCGCAGCTGGGTCAGCTCATCCACGCTCAGCGAGAAGTTCACATACAGCGGGTCGAGCTGGTCAACGGTGGTCAGCAGGGTCACATCGCCCTGGCCGACCAGCGCGCCCTCGGTGACCTGCTGCTTGTTGGCCACGCCACTGATCGGCGCGGTCACTTCGGCGTAGCCCAGGTTGATCCGCGAAGAGGTCACTGCCGCTTCGGCCTGCTTGACGGCGGCCAGGGCGGTGCGCTCGGCCGATTCGGCGTTGTCCAGGTCGGACTTGGAGACGAACTGCTGCGGCGCCAGCGAGCGCGCGCGATCGGCGGCGACCTTGGCATTGGCGTAGGTGGCGCGGGCCGAAGCGAGCTGGGCCTCGGAGGCGTTGAGCGAGGCACGCAACGGCGCCGGGTCGATCAGGAACAGGGTCTGGCCCTGCTTGACCTGCGAGCCTTCCTGGTAAACGCGCTTGAGCAGCACGCCGGGTACGCGTGCGCGGACGTCGGCGCTGCGGAACGGCGACAGGCGGCCGACCAGCTCGCGCTGCAGCGGCAGGGTCTGCGGCTTGGCGTCGATCACGCCCACCTCCGGCGGCGGGGGCGTCTGCTGTTCCGGCTTCTTGCAGGCAGCCAGCGCGACAGCAACGGCGCACGTCAAGGCAAGGGTGCGGAGTGGGGCGGTCATCAGGAGGAACTCCGGGGTTGGTTTGTAGACGGGGCCGTCGACGGCTGTGGCGCGAACGCGCGCAGGAAGCTGTCGACGGAGAACTCTGCCCAGCGCCGACGCAGGAGCGCGTCATCACGATGGGGGGTATGGAAGCGCTGTTTGTCGAAATCCTGACCGGCGATCATGCTCAGCAGCAGTTCGGCCATGAAGTGCGGGTCGTCATGCCGGAGCTGGCCTTGCATGCAAACGGTTTCAATCCATTCAGCAAGATGAAGCGTCAGCGCGCCGGCACCGTGCCGGTACAGCGTACGCGCCTCTTCGGGAAACTGGGCTGCCTCGGCTGCAATCAGCCGGCAGGCCTGTCCTACATGCGGTTGGTTGAAATGCTCCAGGAAGTCGGTGGCGAACTGGAGAAGGCTGGCACGCAGGTCGTCACCGCGGAGTGCACGCAGCATGGCCCCGGTGGCGTGGCCGACGTGGCGCTGCATCACCCGGCGCAGCAGTTCCTGCTTGCTGCCGTAGCGCGAGTACAGGGTCTGCTTGGAGCAGCCGGCATGCTGGGCCACCGCGTCCATGCTCATCTGCATGCCCTGCTCGGCCAGCAGTCTGCGCACGGCATCGAACACGCGCTCATCGCGCGCGTCGAGGGCAACGGGGAGGTAGGCCGGGTTCACGCGGTGGACTATACCGTCCAGTTCAGGATTGTGGAATCGAATCGGCGTCGCCGCGTGTGTCTTCCGGTAACACGCTTTGCCGATCCTGTCGGCAGTGCTGAAGCAGACGCCAGCTCCATACCGCAGCGAACTGAATAGGCGTCTAAACCGCAGCAAACCCGAATCTGCTTATTCCGTCCTGCAGCAAGGCCTTTTCGTGCGGTAGGGCTACAATTTCATTTTCCCAACTGAGCAAGCGCATCGCTCTGCCATGAAACCGCAAAAAACCGCAGCCAAGACCGTGAAGAACAAGACGAAACCAGCAGAGTCGGAGGTCGCAGTGACCGCTGGTTTCTCCCTGGAGCCGGTGTACACGGCCTTGCGCAAGCGCTACCCCGCGGCCGCACAGGCCGAAGCAGTGGCCTTTGCCACTGACTTCTACAAGCGCATGGAGTCGGACGAGTTCCCGCACCACAGCGCTGAAGAGTGGGCCGCTCTCGCGGCTGAGACGCTGGAATTCGCCCGTGCCCGCAAGGCCGGCAAGGCCAACGTCCGCGTGTTCAATCCGACCGCGAAGGCCAACGGTTGGGAATCGCCGCACACCGTGCTGCAGATCGTCAACGACGACATGCCGTTCCTGGTCGACACCGTCACCATGTCGCTGGCCGAACAGGGCGTGGGTGTCCACGTGCTGGGCCACCCGGTGCTGCGCTTCACCCGCGACAAGGCCGGCAAGCTGGTCAAGGTCGGCGAGGGTGATGCCGAGTCGGTGATGCTGCTGGAAATCGACCGCCAACCGGCCGAAGCCATGGCGGCCATCGAGCAGGCCATCAACAAGGCGCTGGATGAAGTGCGTGCGATCGTGCGTGACTGGCAGCCGATGAAGGACAAGGCGCTGGCACTGGCCGACGACCTGGGCAGCCGCCAGCTGCCGGTCGACGCAGCCTCGCGCAAGGAAGCACAGGAGTTCCTGCGCTGGGCCGCCGACAACCACTTCACCTTCTTCGGCTACCGCGAATACCGCGTCGAGAAGCAGGGCAAGGAAGAGGTGCTGGCGCCGCTGAACGATACCGGCCTGGGCCTGATGCGCGGCAAGGACAAGTCCGCCGCCCGTCCGGTCAAGACCCTGGCCGCGCAGGGCCTGAACACCACGTCCGGTCTGAAGGATGCGCTGATCCTGACCAAGACCAATGCCCGTTCGCGCGTGCATCGCGCTGGCTACATGGATTACATCGGCGTGCTGGAATTCGACGCCAAGGGCAAGATCATCGGCGAGCAGCGCTTCCTCGGCCTGTTCACCTCCAGCGCCTACAACCGCCGCCCGTGGGAAATCCCGCTGGTGCGCCAGCGCCACGAGCACGTGATGAAGCAGTCGGGCCTGGCCCCGGCCAGCCACAGTGGCAAGGCCCTGCGCCACATCCTGGAAACCCTGCCGCGCGAAGAACTGTTCCAGTCCAGCGAGGACGAACTGTTCCGCACCGCGATGGGCGTGCTGGGCCTGCAGGAGCGCGTGCGCAGCCGCCTGTTCCTGCGCCGCGACAAGTACAGCCGTTTCATCTCCGCGCTGGTCTACCTGCCGCGTGAGCGCTTCAACACCGACGTGCGCCTGCGCATCGAAGCGATGCTGAAGGACGCGCTGCACGGCGAGTACGTCGACAGCTCGGTGGTGCTGGGCGAATCGCCGCTGGCCCAGGTGCACCTGATCGTGCGCCCGAAGCCGGGTGAGATGCTCGACGTCGATACCGCCGAACTGGAGCAGAAGCTGGCCCAGGTGCTGCGCAACTGGCAGGACGACCTGCGCGAAGCGCTGGTGGCCCGCCACGGCGAGACCGAAGGCCTGCGCATCGCCGCCCGTATCGGCAAGGCGCTGCCGGCCGGCTACATCGAAGACAACAGCACCGCGGTTGCCGCCAACGATGTCAGCCAGCTCGACGCCCTGACCGGCCCGGACGACCTGCGCCTGAGCCTGCAGGCCGTGCCGCGCGAAAGCGGTGATGGCCTGCGCCTGAAGCTGTATCGCCAGCTGGACGACATTCCGCTGTCGGACGCGCTGCCGATGATGGAAAACATGGGCCTGCGCGTGATCGCCGAGCGTCCGTACCGCCTGTCGGTTGACAACGCCCCGGTGTACGTGCAGGACTTCGAGGTCGAGTCGACCGCCGGCGCGATCGATGCCGCCAGTGTCGATGAAGCCTTCGGCGAGACCTTCGCCCGCGTCTGGCACGGCGATGCCGAGAACGACGGCTTCAACCGCCTGGTGCTGGCTGCCGGCCTGCACTGGCGCCAGGTCGCCATGCTGCGCGGCTACTGCAAGTACCTGCTGCAGACCGGCGTGCCGTTCTCCCAGGCCTACGTGGAAGGCACCTTCGCGCGCTACCCGCTGCTGGCCCGCCTGCTGGTCGAGCTGTTCGAAGCCCGCTTCGATCCGGCCACCGGCCACGAAAGCAAGGACGACATCGCCGCCGGCCAGGCCCAGCTGAAGGCCCACTTCGACGTGCTGGCTGCCGGTGACGATGCCACCCTGAAGGTGCTCAAGACCGTGGTCGACGCCCGCAAGGGTGACCGCGACGCGCAGATGCAGGCCGCGCGCGATGCGCTGCTGAAGCTGATGGACCGCGTGTCCAGCCTGGACGAGGACCGCATCCTGCGCTCGTTCATGGGCGTGATCGACGCGACCCTGCGTACCAGCTACTACCAGACCGATGCCAACGGCCAGCACGGCCATGTCATCAGCTTCAAGTTCGATTCGGCGCTGGTGCCGGACCTGCCGAAGCCGCGCCCGTACCGCGAGATCTTCGTCTACGGCCCGCGCGTGGAAGGTACCCACCTGCGCTTCGGCGCGGTCGCCCGTGGTGGCCTGCGCTGGTCGGACCGTCGCGAAGACTTCCGTACCGAAGTGCTGGGCCTGGTCAAGGCACAGATGGTCAAGAACACCGTCATCGTGCCGGTCGGCGCGAAGGGCGGCTTCTTCGCCAAGACCCCGCCGGTGAACGGCGACCGTGATGCGATCTTCGCCAACGGCGTGGCCTGCTACAAGCTGTTCATCCAGGGCCTGCTGGACATCACCGACAACATCGTCAACAACAAGATCGTGCCGCCGGTGGATGTCGTGCGCCACGACATGGACGATCCGTACCTGGTGGTGGCCGCCGACAAGGGCACTGCGACCTTCTCCGACATCGCCAACGGCCTGGCCATCGCGCACGGCTTCTGGATGGGCGATGCGTTCGCCTCCGGTGGTTCGGTCGGTTATGACCACAAGGGCATGGGCATCACCGCACGCGGTGCGTGGGAGTCGGTCAAGCGCCACTTCCGTGCGCTGGGCCGTGACAGCCAGAGCCAGGACTTCACTGCGGTCGGCGTCGGCGACATGTCCGGCGACGTGTTCGGCAACGGCATGCTGCTGTCGCGCCACATCCGCCTGGTGGCTGCGTTCGATCACCGCCACATCTTCCTGGACCCGAACCCGGATGCGGCCACCACGTTCGTCGAACGTGAGCGCCTGTTCACGGTGCCGCGTTCGAGCTGGGCGGACTACGATGCCAAGCTGATCAGCAAGGGCGGCGGCGTGTACCCGCGCAGCCTGAAGTCGATCGAGATCACCCCGCAGGTGCGTGAAGCGCTGGGCCTGGACGAGAACGTCAAGGCGCTGTCGCCCAACGAACTGATGAGCGCGATCCTGAAGGCACCGGTCGACCTGCTGTGGAACGGCGGCATCGGTACCTACGTCAAGGCCGCCAGCGAGCAGCACAGCGATGTCGGCGACCGTGCCAACAACGCGCTGCGCGTGAACGGTGGCGAGCTGCGCTGCAAGGTCGTGGGCGAGGGCGGCAACCTGGGCATGACCCAGCTGGGCCGCATCGAAGCCGCGCAGGCCGGCGTGCTGCTCAACACCGACTTCATCGACAACTCGGCCGGTGTCGACACCTCCGACCATGAAGTCAACATCAAGATCCTGCTCAACGATGTGGTGCGGGCCAAGAAGCTGACCGTCGAGCAGCGCAACAAGCTGCTGGCCTCGATGACCGATGAAGTCGCCGAGCTGGTGCTCAACGACAACTACCGCCAGAACCAGGCGCTGAGCCTGATGGAGCGGATGGCGGTCAAGCGCCTGGGTTCCAAGCAGCACTTCATCCGTACCCTGGAACAGCAGGGCCTGCTTGATCGCCAGATCGAGTTCCTGCCGTCCGATGCCGAGCTGTCGCAGCGCAAGGCGCGCGGCCAGGGCCTGACCCGTCCGGAACTGTCGGTGCTGCTGTCCTACTCCAAGCTGGTGGCATTCGCCCAGCTGCTGGATTCGGACATCCCGGAAGATCCGTACCTGTCCAAGGAACTGCAGCGCTACTTCCCGACCCCGCTGCAGAAGAAGTACGCCGACGCAATGGAGCGTCACCGCCTGAAGCGCGAAATCATCGCCACGGCCGTGACCAACCAGACCATCAACCGCATGGGCGCTACTTTCCTGATGCGCATGCAGGAAGACACCGGCCGTTCCATCGCCGAGGTTGCCAAGGCCTACACCATCAGCCGTGAAACGCTGGATGCACGCGCGCTGTGGGCGCAGATCGATGCCCTCGACGGCAAGGTGCCGGAGTCGGTGCAGATCGACGCCCTGGAAGTGATCTGGAAGCTGCAGCGCTCGTTCGTGCGCTGGCTGCTGTCGCGCCCCGGCGCGATGCCCGGCATCACCGAAGCGGTCAACCGCTACCAGGGCCCGTTCAACGATATCCGCGTTGCCTCGGGTGTGCTGCCGGATTCGCAGCGTCCGACCTACGAAGCCCTGGTGGCCGAGTGGAAGGAAAAGGGCCTGCCGTCCGCGCTGGCGCAGCAGCTGGCCGAACTGCACTTCCTGGAGCCGGCGTTCGACATCATCGAACTGGCCCGTACCCGCAAGCTGAAGCCGGTGGACGTGTCCAAGGTCCACTTCCGCCTGGGCGATGCCCTGCAGCTGCCGTGGCTGTTCGAGCAGGTCGATGCGCTGGAGGTCAATGGCCGTTGGCACGCGGTGGCACGTGGCGTGCTGCGTGACGAGCTGGCCGCCAACCACCGCAACCTGGCGGGCCAGGTGCTGGGTACCAAGGGCAGCAGTGCTGAAGCAAAGGTGGCGGCCTGGATGGGTCGCGACGACAGCAGCCTGCGCTTCACCCTGGCGATGCTGGCCGAACTGGCCGAGCAGAAGACCCTGGACTACCCGACCGTTTCGGTCGCGGTGCAGCGCCTGGGTCAGCTCGCTGCGCATGGTGCGTAAGCGCATTCGCGCTGACGCCCCACGGTTTGCTCTGCAAACCGTGGGCCCCATGCCAACCATGCTCCCAGACCCCCGCGCCGTTGGCGCGCCCCCCTGACTCAGGGGGGCTCCTGATCTGCAGCAGTTGGAGGAACGGCCCCGCGAAAGCGGGGCCGTTCTGCATTGCCGGGTAGTGCCGGGCGCTGGCCGGCAACCGCACGGACCACAATCGGGTGCAGCTGCCGGCCAGCGGCCGGCACTACCGGGTATGCTCTTGCTGGCACACCCACCCGGATCCACCGATGAGCGACACCCCCCGCATCGCTTTCCTGGCCAGCGCCACCGAACCTGCACAGATGGCCCGCGCCGCGATGGTCTCGCGTTATGGCGATCACGCGCCGGAGCAGGCCGACGTGCTGTGTCCGCTGGGGGGCGACGGCTTCATGCTGCAGACCCTGCACCGGCATGGGCACCTGGGCAAGCCGGTGTTCGGCATGAAGCTGGGCACCGTCGGCTTCCTGATGAACCAGTACCGTGGCGACGACGACGTGCAGGCCCGCATTGCGCGTGCCGAACCGGCCAACCTGCGCCCGCTGGAAATGGTGGCGCTGACCGAGTCGGGCACCAGTACCGGTTCGCTGGCCTACAACGATGTCTCGCTGCTGCGCCAGACCCGGCAGGCCGCGCATATCGGCATCGACCTCAACGGCCAGGAACGCGTGGCCGAGCTGATCGGTGACGGCGTGCTGGTGGCCACCCCGGCGGGCAGCACCGCCTACAACTATTCCGCGCATGGCCCGGTATTGCCGCTGGGCTCGCACACCATCGCGCTGACGCCGTTGGCCCCGTACCGGCCGCGTCGCTGGCGCGGGGCGATCCTCAAGGCCGATACCGAGGTGCGCTTCCGCGTGCTCGATCCGTACAAGCGCCCGGTCAGCGTCACGGCGGATTCGCACGAGACCCGCGACGTGGTCGAGGTGACCATCCGCGAGTCGAAGGACCGCCGCGTGACCCTGCTGTTCGACCCGGAGCACAACCTGGAAGACCGGATCCTGAGCGAACAGTTCGTTTTTTGAGGACAATGGGCGGCCGGCCCCGCCGACCGCTTGAAGGACCCCCACCGATGGGCGACAACTCCCCCCGTTTGCTGACCGTCGCGGTGACCTCGCGCGCGCTGTTCGACCTCGAGGAAAGCCATGCGCTGTTCGAAAGTGATGGCGTGGCGGCCTACGCCGAATTCCAGCGCCAGCACGAGGACGATATCCTCGGCCCCGGCGTGGCCTTCCCGGTGGTGCGCAAGCTGCTGGCGCTGAACCAGGGCGCCAGCCCGGAGAACCCGCGGGTCGAGGTGATCCTGCTGTCGCGCAACTCGGCCGATACCGGCCTGCGCATCTTCAATTCGATCCAGCACTATGGGCTGGGCATCATCCGCGCGACCTTCACCGCCGGCGAGCCGACCTGGCCGTACGTGAAGCCGTTCGGTACCGACCTGTTCCTGTCGGCCAACCCCGAATCGGTGCGCAGCGCGCTGCGTCATGGCATCGCGGCGGCAACCATCCTGCCCAAGCCGCCGGGCGAGACCGCTGCGGCAGCCGCCGACCAGATCGATACTGGTCGCCCGGCCGGCCAGCTGCGCATCGCCTTCGATGGTGACGCGGTGATCTTCGGTGACGAGAGCGAGCGCATCTCGCGCGAGCAGGGCGTGGAAGCGTTTGGCCGCCACGAGCGCGAGCGCGCCCGCGAGCCGCTCAGCGGCGGACCCTTCCGTGGCTTCCTGTCGGCCCTGCATACGCTGCAGGAAGTGTTCCCGGCCGGCGAGAGCGCGCCGATCCGTACCGCGCTCGTCACCGCGCGTTCGGCACCGGCGCATGAGCGGGTGATCCGCACCCTGCGCGAGTGGGGCGTGCGCCTGGACGAGGCACTGTTCCTGGGCGGCCGTCACAAGGGCCCGTTCCTGCAGGCCTTCGGTGCCGACATCTTCTTCGACGATTCGCAGCACAACATCGACAGCGCCCGCGAGCATGTGGCCGCCGGCCACGTGCCGCACGGCGTCGCCAACGAGGGGTAGGGCGGACTCGACCGGTAGGTGCCAACCGTTGGTTTGCACTGCCTAGGACCCATGCCCACCAAGGTGGGCATCTACCACAGCCACATGCCCACCAAGGTGGGCATCTACCACAGCGACATGCCCACCAAGGTGGGCATCTACCAGAGCCACATGCCCCGGTAGTTGCCAACCTTGGTTGGCGCTGCCGTCAGGCCACGGGTCCGATCAAGGGCTGCCCGACATTCCCAGCTGCAGGTCCACCACCTTCCAGCGCAGGCCCTGCGGCTCCAGCACCACCTTCAACGGTGGCTGGCCGGGGCCGCGATCGACGTCGATCACGAATCGGTCCAGTGCTTCGAAATGATGCTCGGCATGCTTCAGCGGCCGCGCCGGTTCGGTCGCACCGAAGGCATCGCCGCCCTGCAGTTCATTGCGGCCACGCTTCCACAGCACGTGGCCCTGCAGCATCGCGCCGATCCCGGTCGGGGTCACCATGGTCTCCACTGCGGCACCGCCAAGCTGGTCGCCCAGCCCATAGAGCAGGGCGCCGAACGGGCTGGATGCCACGTCGGGGCCGGCCTGGCGCACCAGGTAGTCGTTGAGCTGCGCACGCAGGCTGCTGCGCACGCGCGGGAAGTCGACGTAACGCTCCAGGCGGGCGGTGTCGCGCTGCTCGATGGCCTTGGACAGGCCATTGACGGTCATGTAGGGGCCGCCGAACCACCAGGCGGCGACGGCCAGGACCAGCAGCACAATGAGTGCGGTGAGTTTCTTCATGTTGACCAGACTGCCGCAATGGCGGCAGTGCCGGGTGAAGACTCAATGACTGGGCGAGCCACGGCCGTCACCGAAGGCATCGACCAGCTGTTGCCGTTCGGCCGGGGTCAGCGCTTCCAGCCGCGTCGCCAGCACCTCGTCGAGGCTGCGGGTACGGGTGGTGCCAAGGATGCCGCTGGCCACGCCGGGATGGCCCAGCGCATAGGCGAAGGCGGTCTGGGCCGGGCGTTGGCTGCGGATCGCGGCCACTGCCCGGCGCATCTGGCGGGCACTGCGCATCAGCTGCCGGCTGCTGGGCTTCAGCCAGGCGCGCGCCAGGTACCAGCCATCGGCCAGCCGTGGCAGGCGCGGGCGCGCGGGCAGCAGGTGGCCCTGCGCCAGCACGGTCCCGGCCAGCACGCCGATGCCCACCGCCTGCAACTGGTCGATCAGCGGTTCGCGGTCCTGCTGCAGGGCGTTGTAGTCCAGCAGCACCACATCGAAGGCGTCGGGATGGGCGATCATCCAGCGCAGGGTCGAGGCCGAGTGGGTGTTGATGCCGGTGTGCCGGATCAACCCGCGGTCGCGCAGGCGCTGCAGCGCGGCCAGCAGGTCGTCGTTGATGTCGTGCTCGCTGGCGCCATGCAACTGGTAGATGTCCAGGTGATCCAGGCCGAGATTGCGCAGCGAAGCCTCGCAGCTGGCGATGATGGCTGCCGGCGAGAAATTGCGTTGCTCGGCGCCGCTGACGCCGGCCTGGCCGGTCAGCGTGCCGCCTTTGCTGGAAATCACCAGCGCGTCGCGCGGGTATTGTTTCAGCAACGGGCGCAGGATGCGGCCCAGCCGCGGCTCGGCGTGGAAACCGGAGTAGTTGTGGCCGGTGTCCAACAGGTTCACGCCCTGTGCCAGTGCATGCTCGACCACGTTCGCGGCCGATTGTTCCGGGAATCGGCGATGCCCCCAGAAGCCGGAACAGCCCAGGCCCACCGGCGACACCGCCAGGCCGGTGCGGCCCAGCGTGCGGCGTTGCTGTGCCAATGGCATCAGAATTCCAGGTCCAGCGCCGCGCACAGGTAGTCGACGAACGGGCCGAGCGCGGCCAGATCCTTGCCCAGCGTGGACAGCAGGCGCGGACCGGTCATGGTGGCGTCGTCCAGCGAGCGCCACATCACCCAGTTGCGGTGCTTGAGGTCGTCGATGAACTCGAAGTCGGCGGGGAAGCCACGCGGCGGACGCACCAGCTTTTCGCTCTCCTCGAAATCAAAGCGCTTGCGCAGGCCCGGTGCGTGCGCGGCGGCCTTCCAGCTGCCCGGGTTGTCGAGGATGAAGTGGCGCACGCGGCGCTGGGTTTCCGGTTCCGGATGCCACAGGCCGGCACCGACGAAGCTCTCGCCCGGCTGCAGGTGCACGTAGAACGAAGGCGCGGCTACTTCACGGCGGCGCTCATGGAACAGGCGCGCGCCCTGCCAGGTCTTGTACGGTGACTTGTCGTTGGAGAAGCGCGCGTCGCGGTGGATGCGGAACAGCGAGCCGCCGACGCCGCGCGTATCGGCACGGAAGTGTTCGCTGACCTCGGCCAGGGCCGGTTGCAGGTCGCCCAGCAGGCGCAGGAACGGCTGCCGTACGTGGTCTTCATACTGCTGGCGGTGGTCGTTGAACCAGGCCTTGTCGTTGTGCCGCGCCAGGCTGCGCAGGAACCTGAAACTGGCGTCCGAGAAGTAGGTGCTCACAGCGTCTCCTGCAGGTGCTGGCCCCAGTCGCGCAGCGATTGCAGCAGGGCCTGGCGCCGCGCGTCGTCGGGCGCTTCGGCGGCCAGTGCATCGAGCTGCTGCTGGTACTGGGGCAGGTTGAGTTCGCCCAGCCCGCCGTCGCCGAGCAGGCGCTGGCGGCGGTAATCCTGCCAGCGCTGGCGTTCCGCCGGCGCGAGGCTGCCGGGATGGTTGCGCGCGCGGTAGCGGAACAGCAGCTCCGGCAGGCGCGGGTCGCGGAAACGGCCTTCCAGCGCGGCCAGCTGCTCGGGCGCGGTGGTGCGTGCCAGCGCAAGCAGCGGTTTGTCGCCGTTGCCGAGGAAACCGTCGTACAGCGAGGCATCGACGTCGGCCACGGTGGCGACGCGGGGTTGGTTGTAGACCTGGCGCGCCTTCTCGGCCAGCTGCGGGGCGAACGCGCGCAGCCGTTCCACCTTGGCCTCGATCGCGGCCACGTCCAGGCCGAGGCGCGCGTGGTCATCGGCGCGCAGGTGGTTCCAGGCGATCAGCGCTGGCACCTTGTTCAGATGCACTTCCTTCAGCGGCACCCGCGCCACGCCTTCGGGCAGCTCGCTGGCGCGCAGGTAAAGGCGCTGTGCGATCACCTCGGCCGGCAGTGCCAGCAGGTCGTCGATGTCACCGTCCAGGTCGAACACGATCACCCGGTTGTTGATGGTCGGGTGCACGGCCAGCGGCAGTACTGGCGCCGCGCACAGGCGACTGGCCGGGTAGCGCATGGAAATGTGCAGTACCGGCTTCATCGCGGCCACGTCCAGCAGGCCGCCGACGAAGCGCTTGTCACGCAGCTTCAGCGCGTACTCCCACAGGCGCGGCTGCGACTGCTTGAACAGGCGTGCCATGCCGATGGTGGCACGTACGTCGGACAGCGCTTCGTGCGCATCGCCCTCGCGCACGTTGTTGGCCTCGGCCAGGTGCTCGAGCTTGAACGAGGTGGCGCCGTCCTCGCGCAGCGGCCACTGGATGCCGTCCGGGCGCATCGCGCGCATCAGGCGCAGCATGTCCAGCAGGTCCCAGCGCGAATTGCCGTTGCGCCACTCGCGCTCGTACGGGTCGTGGAAATTGCGGAACAGCCCGTAGCGGACGAATTCATCGTCGAAGCGCAGCGTGTTGTAGCCCAGCGCGCAGGTGCCGGGGCGCGACAGCTGTTCGTTGATGCGGTCGAAGGCCTCGGCCTCGCTGATGCCCTCGGCCAAGGCCTGCTGCGGGGTGATGCCGGTAACCAGGGTGGCCATCGGTGAGGGCAGCAGGTCATCGGCCGGGCGCACGAAGAAGCTGACCGGCGTATCGATCTCGTTGAGGTCGGCATCGGTACGGATCGCGGCGTACTGCGATATGCGCGTGCGCCGCGGGTCCTGGCCGAAGGTTTCCAGGTCGTAGAACAGGAAGCTGTCGGCCATCAGTGCGCGCCCTCCAGGACCGGCAGCTGCGCGTGGATCTGCGCTTCCAGCGCGGCCCAGTCGATGTTGTCCAGTGAATCATGACCGATGGTGGCGGCCACCAGCATGTCGCGTTGCAGTTCGGTGCGGCGCAGCGCCTCGGCGTAAGGTGTGTGCAGGAAGGTGACCATCGTGTAGTGCGGCACGAAGCGGGTCGGCCAGCGCCGCTGCAGTTCCTGCTCCAGTTCGCGCTGCAGCAGGAACGCAGGATCGGCGACACGGTCGCGCATCTCCAGGTAGTTCTCCAGCGCCATCTGCTGGATGGCACGTGCATTCGGCTTGCGCTCGGCTTCGAACGCGGCGAACGCGCCTTCCAGATCATCCGCTTCCATCAGGTGCCGGGCCAGCGCAACGCAGTCCTCGAACGCGCAGTTCATGCCCTGGCCGTGGAACGGCACCATCGCATGCGCGGCATCGCCGATCAGTAGGGCGCGACCGTGCTGGTGCCAGCGCTCCAGGGTGAGCGTGCCGAGCAGCCCCGGCGGGTGCTGTTCCCAGTCCGCGCGCAGGTTCGGGATCAGCGGCAGGGTGTCGGCGAACTCCCGTGCGAACAGCGCCTCGGCCTGCGCGCCGGTGTTGACCGTGGCGAAGCTGGGATCGCCCTGGTTGGGCAGGAACAGGGTGACGGTGAAGGTGCCTTCGTGGTTGGGCAGGGCGATGCACATGTAATGGCCGCGTGGCCAGATGTGCAGCGCATTGCGCTCGATGCGGAAGCTGCCGTCGGCGGCCGGCGGGATCTCCAGCTCCTTGTAGGAGTGGTCGAGGAAGGCGATGTCCTCGCCCAGCGGGGCACAGCGGTTCATCGCCGCGCGCAGGGCCGAACCGGCGCCGTCGGCACCGATCAGGGTGTCGAAGCGGATGTCGTGCGGGCTGTCGTCGCGGTCATCGATGAAACGCGCATAACCGGCGTCGAAATCAACGGTGTGCAGGCGCCGATGGAAGTGCACGGTGGCGCCGGCCTGCTCGGCCAGTTCCAGCAACGTGGTGTTCAGATCGCTGCGGTGGATCGACCAGATCACTTCGCTGTCGTCACGGCCATAGCGCTGCAGCTGCGGTTCGCCGTCGCGGGGGTGCACCATGCGGCCGCGCATCATCACCGCGCGTGCCATCACTTCGTCCTCCACACCCGCCTGGCGCAGCGCATTGCGCCCACGCTCGGCCAATGCCAGGTTGATCGAGCGGCCACTCTCGTAATCAGCCACGCGCGGATCACCGCGGCGTTCGTACAGGGTGATGCGCCAGCCTTGCCGCGACAGCAGGATGGCCAGCAGGGACCCGGCCAGGCCGGCACCGATAATGCTCAACGAGCGGGAAGCATGTGCGATCAACGAACTGTCCAGCAGCAGGGGAGGGACCGGCTCAAAGGCCGGCCCAGGCTTCCACTTCCTCGACGAAGTGGTGCACGTCCAGGTAGCGGTTGTAGAGCGGGGTGGGCGAGATGCGGATCACGTCGGGTTCGCGCCAGTCGCCGAGCACACCGATGCCGCGCAGGTGCTCGAACAGTGCGCGGCCACGCTCGCGGCCACCGATCACGCGCAGCGACAACTGGCAGCCGCGGCGCTGCGGATCGGCCGGGGTGATGATGTCCAGCACCTGCGGCAGGCGCGCACGTACCAGTGCTTCGAGCATCCCGGTGAGCGCCAGCGATTTGCTGCGCAGCGCCTCCATGCCGGCACGTTCGAACAGGTCCAGCGAGGCGCGCAGCGGTGCCAGGCCGAGGATCGGTGGATTGCTCAGCTGCCAACCCTCGGCGCCGATGGCCGGGGTGAACTGCGGCGCCATCTGGAAGCGGGTGGCTTCCTCATGGCCCCACCAGCCAGCAAAGCGCGGCAGGGTGGTATCGCGGTGGTGGCGCTCGTGCACGAAGGCGCCAGCCACTGCGCCCGGGCCGCTGTTGAGGTACTTGTAATGGCACCACACGGCGAAATCGGGGGCCACGTCATGCAGGCGCAGCGGCAGGTTGCCGACCGAGTGCGCCAGGTCGAAGCCGATGCGTGCGCCCTGCAGGCGGGCGGCGCGGGTGATCGCATCGAGGTCGAAGGCCTGGCCGGTGCGGTACTGCACGCCAGGCCACAGCACCAGCGCCAGGCGCGGGCCGTGTTCGGTCATGGCGCGCTCGATGGCGTTCAGTGAAATCGTGCCGTTGGCTTCGTCTGGCTGCACTTCCACCAGGCACTCGGCCGGGTCGAAGCCATGGAAGCGGATCTGGGCTTCCACTGCGTGGCGATCGGTCGGGAACGCGCCGGCTTCCATCAGGATCACCGGGCGCTGCGTGGTCGGCCGGTAGAAGCTGACCATCATCAGATGCAGGTTTACGCTCAGCGTGTTCATCGCCACCACTTCGCTGGGCAGCGCGCCAACCACGCGGGCCAGCTGCGCGCTCACCAGGCGGTGGTAGGACAGCCACTGCGTCGGGCCGGTGAAGTGGCCTTCCACCGCCAGTTCGCCCCACTGCTTCATCACTTCCTGCACCGCTGCCTGCGCGCCGCGCGGCTGCAGGCCCAGCGAGTTGCCCACGAAGTAGGTCTGCTCGCCGCCCTCATGGCGCGGAATCAGGAATTCATTGCGCAGCGGGCGCAGCGGATCGGCGGCGTCCAGGGCGATGGCGTGGGTGCGGCTGAGCAGGTCGGACATGGTCGGGCAACAGGCTGCAACGGGACCGCCAGTGTAGCGCCTGGGGCATGGCCCGGTAGCAGCCGGCCCGGCACCAGCGCCGTGTGATCCGGTAGTCGCCAACCTTGGTTGGCGCACGTACAAGAAAGCGCCCACCAAGGTGGGCATCTACCAGGGCGGGAGCGAGCAAGCGCCCACCAAGGTGGGCGACTACCGTTCGAGGGGCTCAGCCCACCGCTGGCACCGGCAGCGGATCCACGTGCCCGCACTGGCTGCAGGTACGCAGCTCCAGGCTGGCGTGGTAGCGCGCAAACACCTTGGGCAGGTCGGTCTCGATGTTCTGCAGCGGGAAGAACTCTTCGTGCAGCTTGTGGTTGCAGCGCTCGCAGTGCCAGATCACGCCGTCCATCTCGTGCGGCAGGCGCTTGCGCTCGACCACCAGGCCGATGCCACCGGGCGGGCGCCGCGGCGAGTGCGGAACCTTTGCCGGCAGCAGGAAGATCTCGCCGGCGCGGATCGGGATGTCGCGCACCGCGCCGTCTTCCTGCACCTTCAGCACCATCTCGCCTTCGAGCTGGTAGAACCACTCGGGGCCTTCGTCGTAGTGATAGTCGGTGCGCGAATTCGGCCCGCCGACCACCATCACGATGAAATCGCCGTTGTCGATCATCTTGTTGCCCACCGGCGGCTTCAGCAGGTGGCGGTTCTCTTCGATCCAGGCGTGCAGGTTGATCGGCGAAGCGAGCATGATGGTCATCCGTAAGGGCTCAGTCGCGCTTGCCCTTGCGCGGGATGTAGGACAGGGCCTTTTCATATGCAGGCTGCAGCTCTTCCTGCGAACCGACGTCGATGCCCATCTCGCGCACGCGTCCGTCCTTCAGGCTGTAGACCCAGCCATGCACCATCAGCTTCTGGCCGCGGGCCCACGCATCCTGCACGATGGTCGAGCGGCACAGGTTGGCCACCTGCTCGATCACGTTCAGTTCGCACAGGCGCGCGTGCTTGAGCTCATCGGTCTCGATCGCATCGAGGATGCCAGTGTGCTTCTGCATCACGTCACCGACGTGGCGCAGCCAGTTGTCGGCCAGGCCGACGCGGGTGTTGTGCAGGCAGGCATGCACACCGCCGCAGCCGTAGTGGCCAACGATCAGGATGTGCTTCACCTTCAGCTGGTCCACCGCGTACTGCACCACGCTCAGACAGTTCAGGTCGGTGTGCGCGACCACGTTGGCGACGTTGCGGTGCACGAACACTTCGCCCGGGGCCATGCCGATGATCTGGTTGGCCGGCACGCGCGAATCGGAGCAGCCGATCCACAGGTATTCCGGGTGCTGCTGCTTGGCCAGCTGGTGGAAGAACTCGGGGTCTTCCTTCTCGATCCGGTCGGCCCAGTCGCGGTTGTTCTGCAGCAGCTTGTGGATGTCTTTCATGTTCGGGTCCCTGGCGTCGGGTGGGGGCGCGCCGCAGCCGTCCGGCTGCGTCGTCGCGGGAATCTGCGGCGTTCAGTCGCTGCGGGCGGCCTGTTCGCGGTGCCAGCGCATCCACTGCGCCAACTCGGTGGAAGAGGGGGTGTCCAGCTGTTCCAGTGCCGCGATCACGGCGCGCTGGTTCGCGTCGGGATGGTTCTGGCTCAGCTTGAGCTTCATCTGCACATGTTCGACCTGGAAACGGAAGCCGACGATGGCGCGCAGCTCCGGGCCATGTTCGGCACGCGTGGCATCGAACTGCCAGGCCTGGCCGACGCTGGCTTCGAAGCGGTCGCTGATCGCGCCGACCAGCTCCGCCAGCGCGCCGGCATCGTCGAAGGTCTGCAGCTGGCCACGCAGCTCGGCAGCAGCGTAGTTCCAGGTCGGTACCCGCGCGGCGGGCTCCTTGTCCGGATACCAGCTGGCGGAGACGTAACCGTGCGGTCCATCGACCAGCACCTTGGCCGCGCCGCTGTGGCGCGACTGCGGGTTGGCGCGGGCCCAGTGGCCGCGCAGTTCGATCTGGTCGCCGTCACGCCGGTACAGCACCGGCATCCGGGTCAGCTCCGGCAGGCCATCGCTGCCGGGGGTGAGCACGGTAACGAACGGGTCGCGCGCCAGCAGGCGGTCCAGCCAGTGCAGGTCGGTCTCGGCGAAGGCGCGCGGGGTGAACATGCAGGGGTCAGGCGCGCCCGCCGAGTGACTGGATCATGCGGCCACGCAGGCCCTCGTCGCTGTCGGCCTGCGGCGGCTGCACTTCGTGCAGGCTGAAGCCGCGCACCAGTGCGTCCTCCTCGTCCAGGCCGTCGTACTCGACGAACTCGGCGTCGAACAACTGCGAACGGGCGGTGTCTTCGCTGTCGTAGCTCAGCGTGTTGCCATCGCTGTCGAGCACTTCGGCAGTGCCGGCCGGGCGAACGCGCAGGCGCGCCCAGATGAGGGTGTTGCCGAGGCTGGCCAGCCACCAGCTGTCGCGCGAGGCGGTGATGTCATTCATGAGCGTATTACCAGAGCGAGGCCAGCCAGAGCAGGGCGGCCATGCCCAGTCCGGCCAGCAGGGTCAGCAGCGATACCCAGGCCGGTGTCGCCAGCCCGGACAGCGAGCGGTCCGGTTGCTGCCGATAGTCGCGTCGCAGCAGCCAGGTCAGGGCATCGGGCTTGAGGAAGGCGCCGCTGCCGAAGCGCGCGGCGAGCGCCGGATGGCGGTCGCGCACGTGCACCAAGGTCAGCGGCCAGAAGATCACGAAGGCACTGAACCCGGCCACTGCAACGCCGACGAAACAGAGGGCGAAGAACAGGGTCATGGGGGCGGTACCTCCGTGGTCGTGTGGGGCTTAGAAGTCCGCGCTGCCCGGCGCACGCGGGTACGGGATCGCATCGCGGATGTTGGACAGCCCGCAGACGTACACCACCAGGCGTTCGAAGCCCAGGCCGAAGCCGGCGTGCGGCACCGAACCATAGCGGCGGAAATCGCGGTACCAGCTGTAGTGCTCGCGATCCAGGCCGAACTGGGCCATGCGCGCGTCCAGCACGTCCAGGCGCTCCTCGCGCTGGCTGCCGCCGATGATCTCGCCGATGCCCGGGGCCAGCACGTCCATCGCGGCAACGGTCCTGCCGTCGTCGTTCAGGCGCATGTAGAAGGCCTTGATGTGCTCCGGATAGTTGGTCACCACCACCGGGCGGCCGACGTGTTCCTCGGTCAGCCAGCGCTCGTGCTCGGTCTGCAGGTCCAGGCCCCATTCAACCGGGAAGTCGAACTTCCTGCCGGACTTCTGCAGCAGGCCGACCGCGTCGGTGTAGTCGATGCGCTCGAACGGTGCGTTGATGAAGTCTTCCAGCTTGGTGATCGCGTTCTTGTCCACGCGCTCGGCAATGAAGGCCAGGTCGTCGCTGCGTTCGTTCAGCACTGCGCGGAACAGGTACTTCAGGAACTCCTCGGCCAGGCGCGCGTCTTCGGCCAGGTCGGCGAAGGCGATTTCCGGCTCGATCATCCAGAACTCCGCCAGGTGGCGGGTGGTGTGGCTGTTCTCGGCGCGGAAGGTCGGGCCGAAGGTGTAGACCTTACTCAGCGCCAGGCAGTAAGCCTCGACGTTCAGCTGGCCGGACACGGTCAGGAAGGTTTCCTTGCCGAAGAAGTCGCGGCTGAAATCGATCGCGCCCTTCTCGTCACGCGGCAGGTTCACCATGTCCAGGGTGGACACACGGAACATCTGCCCGGCGCCTTCGGCGTCGGAGGTGGTGATGATCGGGGTGCTGATCCAGTTGAAGCCGTTCTCGTGGAAGAAGCGGTGCACGGCCTGGGCCAGGCAGTTGCGGATGCGGGTGACCGCGCCGAACAGATTGGTGCGCGGACGCAGGTGCGCCACTTCGCGCAGGAACTCCGGCGACATCGGCTTGGGCTGGATCGGGTAGGTGAGCGGGTCTTCGACCCAGCCGACCACGTCCAGCGTGCTGGCCTGGATCTCGAACGACTGGCCCTTGCCCTGCGACTTCACCAGCGTGCCGGTGGCGATGACCGAGCAGCCGCTGGTCAGGCGCTTGATCTCATCGAAGTTGGCCAGGCTGTCGCCGGCCACGACCTGGATCGGGGCGAAGCAGGAGCCGTCGCTCACATTCACGAAGGCCAGATTCGCTGAACCGCGCACCGTGCGCACCCATCCGCGTACCGTGACTTCGCCGCCTTCCGGGATCTTCCCGGCAAGCGCATGTTCAACGCTGACCACCGTCATGACTTGAATCCTCTGCTGATCGACTCGATCTGTGAACACGGGAGTTTACCGGTTGCAGCGTTCTGCTTGCGAGGCATTTTTCGTGGCAACGGCTCCTTATAATGTCCCCGTACCTCTGGAGTAGCCCCATGACCGTCAGCCTGACCCCCATTGCCTTCGAGCGCGTGCAGCGCTTCGTCGCCCAGACCCCCGGCGCGCTGGGCCTGCGTTTCGGCGTGACCAAGACCGGCTGCTCAGGCTGGGGCCACGTGACCGACCTGGCCCGCGAAGAGCGCGAGGGCGACACGGTGTTCGAGCAGGAGGGCGTGAAGATCTACGTCGACGCCAAGAGCCTGGCGCTGGTGGACGGCACCGTGATCGACTTCGGCAAGCATGGCCTGAGCGAGACCTTCACGTTCAGCAACCCGAACGCCACCGCCGAGTGTGGCTGCGGCGAGAGCTTCACCACCGACGCCGACAAGGCCTGAGGGCCGGCCACCGGGCATGGCCCGGCGCTGACCAGGCGTGCTCTGGTGGGCGCCGACCTTGGTCGGCACGCTGGGCTCGGCAGGGACCCCACGGATGGAACGACCGCTTTTCACCTATCACCCCAACGCCTACGACCTCTCCTTCGAAGAGGTCGAGGGGATCTGCGACTGCTGCGGCCAGGCGCGCGCACTGCGCTATCGCGGACCGTTCTATACCCGCCTGCGCCCGGATTACCTGTGCCCCTGGTGTATCGCCGATGGCAGGGCTGCGGCCAGTTACGAGGGCGAGTTCACCGGCTGGAGCGATATCGAGGGGGTATCCCCGGATCCGGCTGATCCGCCGCCGACCATCGCCCGTGAGCTGCTGCTGGAGATCTGCGAGCGCACCCCGGGCTACTCCTCCTGGCAGCAATCGGTCTGGTTGAGCCATTGCGAACGGCCCTGCGCCTTCCTCGGCTACGCCGGCAGCGACGATCTGCTGCCGATCCTCGACCAGGTCCGGCCGGACGTGGCGGCGGTCAATCCGCGCGACGCCGACTGGGTGCTGGAGCATCTGAGCCGGGACGGGATGATGGTCGGCTGCCTGTTCCAATGCCTGGAATGCGGCCAGCATCGTCTTCACGTCGATCTGGAATGAGCACGTGCCGGACATGGGCCGGCGCTCCCGTTCAGGTTGCCCGGTTTGCGCCCGGTTGCCCGGTGGCGCCGCTTGCCGCATAATGCGCGGCTTCCTGCCTTCCCGGCGGGAATCCTTGCCCCACCGCGGTCTCAACGGCGGGGGGCTGTCCGGCCGCAAGGCCACATCCGAAAGGTAGAAAAAACATGAGTCGTCATTACGAAATCGTGTTCATGGTCCACCCGGACCAGAGCGAGCAGGTCCCGGCCATGATCGAGCGCTACAAGTCGCTGGTCGAGAACGGCAACGGCACCATCCACCGTCTGGAAGACTGGGGCCGCCGCCAGCTGGCGTACCCGATCCAGAACCTGGTGAAGGCCCACTACGTGCTGATGAACATCGAAGCCGACCAGGCCGTTCTGAACGAACTGACCGAAAGCTTCCGCTTCAACGACGCCGTGCTGCGCAACCTGGTCATCAAGCGTGACGAGGCTGACACCGAGCAGTCGCTGATCATGAAGAGCAAGGACGAGAAGGGTGACAAGCCGGAGCGCGGTGAGCGCCGTCGTCGTGACGACGAAGAAGGCGAGTCCACCACCACCGCTGACAACGAAGCCGGCGACGACGCCGCTTCCGCCGCCTAAGGAGCCTTCCCATGTCCAAGTTCTTCCGTCGCCGCAAGTTCTGCAAGTTCACGGCTGAAGGTGTGAAGGAGATCGACTACAAGGATCTCAACACCCTGCGCCAGTACCTGACCGAGAACGGCAAGATCGTGCCGAGCCGCGTCACCGGTACCAAGTCGAAGTACCAGCGCCAGCTGGCGACCGCCGTCAAGCGCGCCCGCTTCCTGGCCCTGATCCCGTACACCGACAACCACGACGTCTGATGCCCGGCGGGGCGGCCTGGTGCCGCCCCGCTGTGCCAGCTATTCGGACAGCCTTTGTTGCGGGGCATCGCCTCGCTAACGAATAACTCATCTGGAGCAATACCATGCAGCTGATCCTCCTGCAGAAAGTCACCAACCTCGGCAACCTGGGCGACCTGGTCGACGTGAAGCCGGGCTACGGCCGCAACTTCCTCGTGCCGCAGGGCAAGGCCGTTCCGGCCACCGAGAGCAACAAGGCCGAGTTCGAAGCCAAGCGCGCCGAATACGAAGCCAAGGCCCAGGCCATCCACGCCGACGCTGACGCCCGCAAGGCCAAGCTGGACGGCGCGAGCGTGACCATCCCGGCCAACGCTTCGACCGAAGGCAAGCTGTACGGCTCGGTCGGCGCCCGCGAAATCGCCGATGCCTTCACCGCTGCCGGCCTGCCGGTCAGCAAGAGCGAAGTCATCCTGGGCGAAGGCGCCTTCCGCAACATCGGCGAGTACGACGTGCTGATCCACCTGCACGCCGACGTCGAGACCACCGTCAAGGTCGTCGTCGTCGCCGAAGCCTGATCCCACGCCGCAAGGCCTGGCATCACCGCAGAACGGGCGCCCGCAAGGGTGCCCGTTTTGTTTTATGGCTCCGTTTCGTGGCGTGCGGCCACGTCCGGCCGACGGGGTGGGGCCGGACAATGTTCCACGCCCATTCGTAGAACACGGCCACATCGGTATACTCAGGGCGTCACACCCGTTCCACGGGCATCGATCCCAGCAGGATCAATGACTTGGAGGGTAAACGCAGGCCGCTTGCCGGCCCCAGTCCGGAACCCCTATGCGTCTTTCCACGATCAAGCTGTCCGGCTTCAAGTCGTTCGTCGATCCGACCACCCTGCACCTGCCGACCAACATGACCGGCGTGGTGGGCCCCAATGGCTGCGGCAAGTCGAACATCATCGATGCCGTGCGCTGGGTCATGGGCGAGAGTTCGGCCAGCCGCCTGCGTGGCGACTCGCTGACCGACGTGATCTTCTCCGGGTCCAATGCCCGCAAGCCGGTCTCGCAGGCTACCGTCGAGCTGATCTTCGACAACTCCGACCACACGATCTCCGGCGAATACGCCTCGTTCAACGAAATCTCGGTCAAGCGCACGGTCAGCCGCGACGGCACCAGCAACTATTACCTGAACGGCACCAAGTGCCGCCGTCGCGACATCACCGACCTGTTCCTCGGCACCGGCCTGGGCCCGCGCAGCTACTCGATCATCGAGCAGGGCATGATCAGCCAGATCATCGAGGCGCGCCCGGAAGACCTGCGCGTGTACCTGGAAGAGGCAGCCGGCATCTCCAAGTACAAGGAGCGCCGCAAGGAGACCGAGACCCGCATCCGCCACACCCGCGAGAACCTGGACCGGCTGGGCGACCTGCGCGACGAGATCAGCAAGCAGCTCGAACACCTCAAGCGCCAGGCCAGGCAGGCCGAGCAGTACCAGGCCCTGCAGGAAGAGCGCCGGGTCAAGGATGCCGAGTGGAAGGCGCTGGAATTCCGTGGTCTCGACGGACGCCTGTCGAAGCTGCGCGAAGGCCTGTCGCAGGAAGAGACCAAGCTGCAGCAGCTGATCGCCGACCAGCGTGATGCCGAGGCCCGCATCGAGACCTCGCGCGCGCGGCGCGAAGAGGCCGCCGACGCGCTCAACACCGCGCAGGCCGCGGTCTACCAGGTCGGCAGCACGCTGGCGCGCCTGGAACAGCAGATCCAGCACCAGCGCGAGCTGTCGCAGCGCCTGCACAAGGCGCGCGATGAAACCCAGCAGGCCCTGGCCGAACTGGGCCAGCACATCAGCGGCGACGAGGCCAAACTGAGGGTGCTGCGCGAGGCAGTGGAGGCCGCCACCCCGCAGCTGGAAGCGCTGCAGGAAGAGAACGAGATCAAGCAGGAAAGCCTGCGCGAGGCCGAAGACCGGCTGGCCAGTTGGCAGCAGCGCTGGGAGCAGCACACCTCGCAGAGTTCGGAGGCGTCGCGCGCCGGTGATGTCGAGCGCACGCGCGTGGACTACCTGGACAAGCAGATCCTCGACGCCGACCGGCGTCGCGAGGCCCTGGCCGCCGAGCGCGCCGGGCTGGACGTGGACGCGCTGGAAGAAGCCTTCGAGCAGCTGCACCTGCAGCACGACACGCAGAAGGCCGCGCTGGATGAACTGAGCGAAGACGTCGAGCTGCGCAAGCAGGGCGTGGCGGCCGTGCAGGAACAGCAGCGCAATGGCCAGAACGAACTGGCCGAACTGCGCAAGCAGGCCAACGGCCTGCGCGGTCGCCTGGCCTCGCTGGAAACCCTGCAGCAGGCCGCGCTGGGCCAGGAGCAGGGCGCGGCCGTCGCGTGGCTGAAGGCGCGCGGGCTGGATTCGGCGGCACGTGTCGGCGAACGCCTGGACGTCGATGCCGGTTGGGAAAACGCGGTGGAAAGTGCGCTCGGCCAGCTGATCGAAGGCGTGCTGGTCGATGACCCGGGCAGCCTGGTCAACGCCCTCGGCGAACTCGGCGACGGCCACATTGCGCTGGTCGCCAGCGCGGATGCCGAGGTCAAGGCTGCACCGACGTCGCTGGCCGCACGCGTGCGTGGCCCGGCGGCGATCCGTCGCCTGCTGGCGCACCTGCATGGTGCCAAGGACCTGTCCGAGGCGGAGGCCCTGCAGGCCAGCCTTCCGGAAGGCGATTCGATCATCACCCAGAACGGCGAGCGCCTGGGCCAGGGCTGGCTGCGCGTGTCGCGCTCCGGTGCAGCCCAGCAGGGCGCGCTGCTGCGCGAACGCGAGATCAACGAGCTGCGCGAGCAGATCGAGCAGCTGCAGGACCGCGAGGCCGAGCTGGAAGAACAGCTGGCCGGTTTCCGTGAGCAACTGCAGGCCGCCGAACAGCAGCGCGAGGACGCGCAGCGCGCGCTGTACCAGGCCCACCGCGCGGTGTCCGAGCTGGCCGGCCAGCTGCAGGGGCAGCAGGGCAAGGTAGAGGCTGCACGCACGCGCATCGACCGCATCGAAGGCGAGCTGAAGCAACTGCAGGAAACGATTGAAGCCAACAACGCGCAGGCGCGCGAAGCGCGCTCGCGGTTGGAGAACGCGGTCAGCAGCATGGGTGACCTGGAGTCGACCCGGCAGCGGCTGGAGGGCGAGCGCCGCCAGCTGACCGAGGCGCGCGACCTGGCCCGCGATGCTGCCCGTGCAGTGCGCGAGCGCTCGCATTCGCTGGCCCTGACCCTGGAATCGCAGCGTGCGCAGCTGGCCTCGTTGAGCCAGGCGCTGGAGCGCATGGGCACCCAGCGTGGGCAGTTGGATTCGCGACTGGGCGAGCTGCACTCGCAGCTGGACGAAGGTGATTCGCCGGTCGAAGCGCTGCAGGCCGAACACCAGAACGCGCTGGAAGAGCGCGTGCGCGCCGATCGCGTGCTGACCGAGGCGCGGACGCTGCTGGACGGCATCGACGCCGAGCTGCGCAATTACGAGCAGACCCGTCACCAGCGTGACGAACAGGCGCTGGCCCAGCGCGAGCGTATTTCGCAGCGCAAGCTGGACCAGCAGGCACTGGTGCTCAGCGCGGACACCCTGCAGGCGGCGGTGGAAAAGGCCGGCTTCGTGCTGCAGGACGTGCTCAACGCACTCCCCGAGGATGCGCGCCTGGGCGACTGGGAGCAGGCCGTGCATCAGATCGACGCACGCATGCGCCGGCTGGAGCCGGTCAACCTTGCGGCCATCCACGAGTACGGCGAGGCTTCGCAGCGCTCGGATTACCTGGATTCGCAGCACACCGACCTGACTACGGCGCTGGAAACCCTCGAGGATGCCATCCGCAAGATCGACCGCGAGACCCGCGGCCGTTTCAAGGACACCTTCGACCGCGTCAATGCTGGCGTGCAGGCGCTGTACCCGCGCCTGTTCGGTGGCGGCCACGCCTACCTGGAGCTGACCGGTGAAGACCTGCTCGACACCGGTGTGACCATCATGGCGCGCCCGCCGGGCAAGCGCGTGTCCAGCATCTCGCTGCTGTCCGGCGGCGAGAAGGCGATGACGGCAGTGGCGCTGGTGTTCGCCATCTTCCAGCTGAACCCCGCGCCATTCTGCCTGCTGGACGAGGTGGACGCGCCGCTGGACGAAGCCAACGTCGGCCGGCTGGCCAACATGGTCAAGGAAATGAGCGAGAAGGTGCAGTTCCTGTTCGTCAGCCACAACAAGGCGACGATGGAGGCCGCGCACCAGCTCTCGGGCGTGACCATGCGCGAACCGGGCGTCAGCCGCCTGGTCAGCGTGGACCTGGAAGAAGCCGCGCGATTGGCGGGCGCGGCCTGACGTGCCATCCTAGTTACCTGAATGAACTAGCCGGAGAACCTATCGAATGTCCGACACGGCACTGTTGCGCATCGGCATCCTGGCCGCCGGCCTGCTGTTGATCGCCGCGATCTTCCTGTTTGGCCGTCCGAAGAAGAAGCCCCAGGGACGCCGCGTGGAAAGCGCGGAACCGGCCAGCGGCGAGCGCCGCGAACCGGTATTGGGCGAGGACGGCGTTGTCGTGGCCGATGGCCGCGTCGAACCGGGCATGGGCACGGAAGGCGAACAGGCCGAACTCGGCCTGGGCGATACCGACCCGGGCGCCAGCGATCTCGGCAAGCGCGCCACCCAGGATTTCGACAAGATCGTTTCGCTGTTCGTGGCCGCCCGGGCCGGCGAGCAGCTGCGCGGCGAAGACATCGTGGTAGCGGCGGAGAAGACCGGCCTGGTGTTCGGCCACATGAACGTGTTCCACCGTCTGGTGGAAGGCCATCCCGAGCGCGGGCCGATCTTCTCGATGGCCAGCATCATGAAGCCAGGCAGCTTCGACATGGCCAACATCCGTGCCATGGAAACCCCGGCCATCGCCTTCTTCCTGACCCTGCCGGCGCCGCTGACCGCGCTGGATGCCTGGGAGAAGATGCTGCCGACGGTGCAGCGCATGGCCGAACTGCTGGATGGCGTGGTGCTGGATGACAGCCGCAACGCCCTGGGTCGCCAGCGCATCGCGCACATCCGTGACGAGCTGCGCGCCTACGACCGCCAGCACCAGGCGCCGCCGCTGACCAAGACCCCGCGCTGGTGAGCGCCATGGCGTGCCGACCAACGGTCGGCACCCACCCCGACCAACGGTCGGCACCCACAACAGTAGATCCACGCCATGCGTGGATGGGGTCTACGCCGGTACGCCGGCCACCTTGGCAAACGCGCGGCGGAACGCGGCCATCTCGTCCTCGCTGCCGACGGTCACGCGCACGTGCTGCGGCCAGATCGGCCAGCTGCGCCCGATCACCACACCGTTGTCGGCCATCGCCTTGGCGAACGTGCTGCCGTCGCGTTGCACGTCGACCACGAAGCAGTTCGCTTCCGACGGCAGGCAGCTGAAACCACGCTTGCCCAGCCATGCGATGGTGGCCTGGCGCACCTTGGCGTTCTGCAGGCGACGCTGCGGAATCAGCTGCGGATCCTGCAGGCTGGCCAGCGCCGCCGCCAGCGCGGGCACCGGCAGCGGGTTGTCGCCGGGGCTGGCCAGCTCGCGCAGACGCTCGGGATGTGCGGCCGCCAGGCCCAGGCGCAGGCCGGCCATGCCGTACAGCTTGGAGAAGGTACGCAGCACGATCAGATCGTCGCGCTGCGCCACCTGCGCGATCAGGCTGGGCTGCTCGCTGTATTGCAGGTAGGCCTCGTCGACCAGCACGCGGGTGGAGGCAGGCTTGTGGGCCAGCAGCCAGGCGAGCTCATCCGGTGGGCTGATCGAACCGGTCGGGTTGTTCGGATTGCACACGTACAGCAGCCCGGTCGGGCGCGCATGCGCGGCTGCGACCATCGCACGCAGGTCGTGTGCGCCGTCATTGCGCAGCGGCACCTTCTGCACGTGTGCACCATGTGCGGCAGCGACCTCGCCCAGGGTCTCGAAGGTGGGGTCGGCCACCACCAGTCCCGCCTGCGGGCCGGTCCACAACGTGGCGGCGCGGTTCAACGGTTCGCTCGAGCCCGGATAGAGGCGCACATGGTCGGCCGGGATACGGGCCTGCTCGATGAAGGCATCGCGCACCTGTGCCGCCAGGGCGAAGCGGTAGCGGCCGCAGCTGGCGATGCTGTCGCGCGCCGCCTGCTGGGCAGCGGGGGAGGGGCCGTAGGGGCATTCGTTGAAGTTCAGTAGTACCGCGCCTTCGGCAGGGGCCGCACCGACGGTGGCCGCGGATTGGGCCTGGCCACGCAGCGGCAGGCCGCTGCCGGCGACGGCAAGGCTGGCACCGGCCAGCTGCAGGAAGCGTCTACGGGAGTCAGGCAGGGTCATGGGCAGGATTCCGATGGGGCCGTCGCACGCTAGCGCCGGCGTGAGCGGGCGGCAAGGTGCTTTTTGTGGTGTCGAGCCATGCAGATGTGCCAACCAAGGTTGGCACCTACCGGAATGAGAGAGAAGGTTGGCACCGGAGCGGGGAGCGCCCGTCGAGCACGCTCGACGCTGCAAGGGCGGGGCGTTACAGGGCTTGACGGCCGGGCGCGGTAGAATCCCCGGCCATCCCAGAACCACCGGATCCCGATGAGCCCCAGCCCCGCCGAACGCGCCGAAGATCTCCGCCGGCAGATCGCCCAGGCCAACCGCGCCTACCACGAGCTGGACGCGCCGGAGATCCCCGACGTCGACTACGACCGGATGGTGCGCGAGCTGGAAGCGTTGGAGCGCGAGCACCCGGAACTGGCCCGTGCCGACAGCCCGACCCAACAGGTTGGTGCACGCCCGTCCGGCCGCTTCCCCGAAGTGCGCCATGCGGTGCCGATGCTGTCGCTGTCCAATGCCTTCAGCGATGAGGAAGTGGCCGACTTCGTGCGCCGCATCGATGAGCGCCTGGGCCGCCGCAGCCTGCAGTTCTCGGCCGAACCGAAGATGGATGGCCTGGCGATCAGCCTGCGCTACGAGGACGGTCATTTCGTACTCGGCGCAACCCGCGGTGATGGCAGTACCGGCGAGGACGTGACCGCCAACCTGCGTGAAATCGGCGATGTTCCCAAGCGCCTGCACGGCAAGGACTGGCCGGATGTGCTGGAGGTGCGTGGCGAGGTGTACATGGCCCGCGCCGACTTCGAGGCCTACAACGAACGTGCGCGCCAGCAGGGCGGCAAGGTGCTGGCCAACCCGCGCAACGCGGCAGCGGGTTCACTGCGCCAGCTCGATCCGAAGATCAGTGCGCAGCGCCGGCTGAGTTTCTTCGCCTACGGCACCGGTGAAGTGCAGGGCGGCGAGCTGCCGGACACCCATTCGGGCACGCTGGCCCAGCTCGGCGCCTGGGGCTTCCCGGTCAGCGGGTTGTGCAAGGTGGTGCAAGGCGCCGACGGCCTGCTCGGCTACTACCGTGACATCGGCGAGCGTCGCGATGGCCTGCCGTTCGACATCGATGGTGTGGTCTACAAGCTGGATGACCGCGCCGGCCAGCAGGCCATGGGTTTTGTCTCGCGTGCACCGCGCTGGGCCATCGCGCACAAGTTCCCGGCGCAGGAACAGAGCACCACGGTGGAGGCGATCGAGATCCAGATCGGCCGCACCGGTGCCGCCACGCCGGTCGCGCGGCTGGCACCGGTGGCTGTGGCCGGCGTGATCGTGTCCAATGCCACGTTGCACAATGCCGATCAGATCGCGCGTCTCGATGTGCGTGTCGGTGACAGCGTGATCGTGCGACGTGCTGGCGACGTGATTCCGGAAGTGGTCAGCGTCATCCTCGACCGCCGTCCACAGGGCACCTCGCCCTGGCAGATGCCGACGCGCTGCCCGGTGTGCGGCTCGGAAATCGTGCGCGAGGAAGGTGCAGCCGCGTGGCGCTGTTCGGGCGAACTGTCCTGCCCTGCGCAGCGCAAGGAGGCCATTGCCCATTTCGCTTCGCGTCGTGCGATGGATATCGACGGCCTCGGCGACAAGTACATCGAAACCCTGGTCGACGCCGGCATCGTCAGGAGCGTGGCCGATCTGTACCGGCTCAACCGCGACCAGCTGTTGCATCTGAAGCTGGTGCTGGATGCCGAGGACCCTTCCGCACTGGCCGCCGCGCTGAAGCTGCACCTGCCGGCAGAAGGCAGCGGCGCGGTGCTCAATGCGGTGCTCAAGCTGGATGGCAACGATCCGGCGTGGCGCGCGCAGGCGCTGGCACAGCCGGCCAGCTTCGAATGGAACACGAAGAAGATCGCCACCAAATGGGCCGACAACCTGATCGCGGCAATCGACGCCAGTCGCGCAGCCACGCTGGAGCGCCTGCTGTTCGCGCTTGGCATCGAGCACGTCGGCGAGAGCACGGCCAAGGCGCTGGCGCAGTGGTTCGGTGACCTGGAACTGATCCGCCACCTGCCATGGCCGTTGTTCAAGCGCGTGCCGGACATCGGTGGCGAAGTGGCGCGTTCTCTCGGCCATTTCTTCGAGCAGCAGGGCAACCAGCAGGCCATCGACGACCTGCTGCAGGTCGGGCAGGTGCGCATCAGTGATGTGCATGCGCCCAGTGCCAAGCTGCGCGAAGGCCTGGATCTGGCGCAACTGCTGGTCGAATCGGAAATCCCCGGCATCACCCGCCTGCGTGCGGAGAAGCTGGTGGCTGCCTTGCCGGGTGCCCAGGCGGTGCTGGATGCCGAGCATGGCCAGTTCGTCAACGCCGGCCTGCCGGACGACACTGCGCGCGGTCTGGCCGACTGGCTCGATGCCGATGGCCATGGCGCGATGCTGCTGGCAGCCGAGAAGGCGATGCAGCAGATCCTGGCCAAGGCGCCGGCGCTGGCCGAGATCGTGGCCGGCCCGCTGGATGGGCAGACCGTGGTGCTGACCGGCACCCTGGCCCAGCTCACCCGCGATGCCGCCAAGGAACGCCTGGAAGCGCTGGGTGCCAAGGTTTCCGGCAGCGTGTCGAAGAAGACCAGCTTCGTGGTCGCCGGCACCGAGGCCGGCTCCAAGCTGGACAAGGCGCAATCGCTGGGCGTGCCGGTGTGGGACGAAGACCGCCTGCTGGCCTACCTCGCCGAACACGAATGATGACCCGCCGGGTGCCTGGCGCCCGGCATGAAAGACAAAGGAACACCGATGCAGACCGCCCCGCTGGATTTCCGCCTGGCCACCCGTGCCGACGAAGAACGGTTGATCGCGTTGATGCGCGAGTTCTACGCCGAAGACAGGATCGACTTCGATGACGCGCGCGTGCGTCGCGGCGTGGACGCGCTGCTGGCCGATCCGCGCAATGGCGAAGTGCTGCTGTGGCTGGACGAGGCCGGCGAGGTGGTCGGCTACGCGGTGATCGCGATGGGCTTCAGCCTGGAGCAGGGCGGCCACTTCATGCTGCTGGACGAGCTGTACCTGAGTCATCGCGCGCGCGGTCGTGGTCGCGGCAAGCAGGCGCTGGCCATCTGTGAACAGCGCGCTCGCGGGCGTGGTGTCAGCCGCCTGCGCCTGGAGGTGAACCACCACAACGAACTGGCCCGCCGCCTGTACCTGGCCAGCGGTTACATCGACGACACCCGCGATCTGCTGACCCTGCCGCTCGACCATCCGCGCCCGGAGGGCATCCTGTGAGCGAGGCCCTGCTGCGCGCGCTGCAGCAGCGCGCCACGCTCAATGCGCTGGTGCGCCGCTTCTTCGCCGAGCGCGATGTGCTGGAGGTGGAAACGCCGATCCTGTCGGTGGCAGGCAACACCGAGCCGAACATCGACAGCTTCCATACCGATTTCACCGGCCATGTCGATGCCGGTGGCCGTCGTCGCTGGCTGCGCACTTCGCCGGAATATCCGCTCAAGCGCCTGCTGGCGGCCGGTGTGGGCGACTGCTACGAACTGGGCCGGGTGTTTCGCAACGGCGAGGCCGGCGGCCGCCACAACCCGGAATTCACCATGCTGGAGTGGTATCGGGTCGGCTGGGACCACCACCGGTTGATGGAGGAAACCGCCGAGTTGGTCGGCCAGGCGCTGGCCCTGGTCGGACGCCGTGCAACGCTGCGTGTGTTGAGTTACCGCGAGCTGTTCCAGCAGCACGTGGGCCTGGATCCGTTCGAGGCCGATGAAGCCGCGCTGCGTGTTGCACTTGGCGACGTGCACATCGACCCGGTCGGGTTGACCCGTGATGACTGGCTGGACCTGTTGATGACCCACCACATCCAGCCGCAGTTCGATGACGCGGTGATGACCGTGGTGCATGACTGGCCGGCCAGCCAGGCCGCGCTGGCCCGCATCCGTCCGGGCACGCCGCCGCTGGCCGAGCGTTTCGAGCTGTACCTGGGTGCAGTGGAGCTGGCCAACGGCTATCACGAACTGAACGACGCCCACGAGCAGCGCGCCCGGTTCCAGCGGGACCAGCAGCGCCGCCACGAACGTGGACAGGTGCAGCCGGCCGTGGACGAGGCACTGTTGTCGGCGTTGCCGTCGATGCCTGCCTGTGCCGGCGTGGCGGTGGGTGTCGATCGCCTGTTGATGGCGATGAACCGCACGCCACGCATCGCCGATGTGCTGGCCTACGACTTCGCCCACGCGTGATCCCCGCGTGTTGCTGAACATCGCAGGCTGAACGAAACGCGGGTTCGGTGCGCTTGCGTCGGTAAGCACGATGATGCTCTTATCACGGCCAATGCCGGACACTGGCATCCAGTTCATCCATTCCTGCTGGGGAAGGCTTTGGTCAAGTGGTTCGCGGTTGTCGCTGCACCGGTGTACTCCATTGCGCTCTGGGGTGCCTGGCTGCCGTCGCCGGCGTCGGCCCAGCAGGTGGGCTACGACGATGAAGTGGTGACCTGCGAATCACGCGACATGGGTTGGGTGCACTGCGATATCGAGGTTGCCAACGGCGTCGACCTGGTGCGCCAGCTGTCCAGCAACAGCTGCATCCGCGGCAGCGAGTGGGGCACTGACCGCAGTGGTGTGTGGGTCACCCTGGGCTGCCGTGCCGAGTTCCGCGCCCGGCGCGCAGCGGGCGCGGCGCCGCCGGCTGACAGCTCGGGCAAGCGCCTGGTGCGCCGTGTGGTGCGCTGCGAGTCCAATGGCCGTCCGCAGAGTTGCCCGGTACGACTCGATGGCGCGCCGGTGCGCCTGCTGCGCCAGTTGTCGGTGTTGCCGTGCCGCGAAGGGCAGGGCTGGGGCTATAAGCGCAATGAAGTCTGGACCAGCCGTGGCTGCCAGGGTGACTTCGAAGTGGCCGATGACGATGGCCGCTTCGTCGACATGCCGCGCCGCCTGACCTGCGAATCGAAGTCGAAGAAGCGGCGCTTCTGCGGTGCCAGCATCTCGGTTGGCGCCGTGGTCTCCGAGCAGCTGTCCAGCACGCCCTGCGAGGAAGGCAGTACCTGGGGCTGGAGCCGCAACGGGATCTGGGTGGACGGCGGCTGCCGCGCCGAATTCTCGGTGAATTGAGCCCGGGCAGGCTCCAACCCTGCGGGGCGTGGCCCTACAATGGGCCCATGAACACTGCCTCTGACATCGACTACGCCCGTTACGACCACATCCGCCCGATCCTGTGGACCGGCGATGCCCTGCAACTGCTGGACCAGCGCAAGCTGCCGTTCGTGGTCGAGCACGTGGTCTGCCATGACAGCGACGAGGTTGCCAGCGCGATCCACGCATTGACCGTGCGTGGCGCGCCGGCGATCGGCATTGCCGCTGCCTGGGGTGTCGTGCTGGCTGCACGCGAGGTGCAGGCCGCCGATGGTGCGCACGCCCTGCAGCAGCTGGAACCGGCCCTGCAGCGCCTCAATGCATCGCGCCCGACTGCGGTCAACCTGGCCTGGGCGCTGGCGCGCATGCGCCGTTGCCTGAACGCCGCCGGCGCCGACTGGAAGGCGTTGCTGGAATCGGAAGCGCAGGCCATCGCCGAGGAAGACCTGGCCGCCAACCGCCACATGGGTGCACTGGGCGCGGGCCTGATCGAGGCTGGCAGCGGCGTGCTGACCCACTGCAATACCGGCTCGCTGGCCACTGCGGGGTTCGGTACCGCGCTGGGCGTGATCCGCGCCGGCATGGCCCAGCACCGCATCGCCCGCGTGTTCGCCGGCGAAACCCGGCCGTGGCTGCAGGGGGCACGCCTGACCGTGTGGGAACTGCAGCAGGACGGCATCGATGCCACCCTGATCGCCGATTCGGCTGCCTCGCACCTGATGAAGACCGGCGCCGTGCAATGGGTGATCGTGGGCGCGGACCGCATCTGCGCCAATGGCGATACCGCCAACAAGATCGGCACCTACCAGCTGGCCATCGCCGCCCGCCACCACGGCGTCAAGTTCATGGTGGTCGCACCGTCCTCGACCGTGGACATGGAGACCGTGGACGGCAGCCAGATCGAGATCGAGCAGCGCGACCCGGGTGAGCTGTACGGCGTGGGGGGTACCCGTACCGTCGCCGAGGGCATTGCTGCCTGGAACCCGGTGTTCGACGTCACCCCGGGTGAGCTGATCGACGCCATCGTGACCGAGCGCGGGGTCATCCTGAACCCGACCGCCGGGAACATGCGCACCGCCTTCGGCGGCTGAGGCGGGCAGGAAGGTCCCGGGGTCGGATCCCTTTTCGCAGGAAAGGGCTCTGACCCCAGGCAGGCCTCATCCACGCACGGCGCGGATCTACTGATTTCGCGCAGCCGAGCATGGGCTCGGCTCTACAGGGGCGGTATGGGGCCCTAAGTTCCTGATTTGTGCCGGTAAAATCCCCGTAAAGGGAGGCGGAAAACGGCCTGTTGTGGTAGTATCCACAGGTTGAATCGAGGTTCCGGCGCGACCCCCTCCCGCAGAGGGCTGCGCCGGACTGGACCGCTACCAGACAACGGAACCCGAATGGCAGAAACCGCCAAGGAAATCATCCAGGTCAACCTGGAAGACGAGATGCGCAAGAGCTACCTCGATTACGCCATGAGCGTGATCGTGGGCCGCGCGCTGCCGGATGCGCGCGACGGCCTCAAGCCGGTGCATCGCCGCGTGCTGTACGCGATGAACGAACTCAACGCGCACAGCAACAAGCCCTACTTCAAGTCGGCGCGTATCGTCGGTGACGTCATCGGTAAGTACCACCCGCATGGCGATCAGTCGGTGTACGACACGCTGGTGCGCCTGGCACAGCCGTTCTCGCTGCGCTACATGCTGGTCGACGGCCAGGGTAACTTCGGTTCGATCGACGGCGACTCCGCTGCAGCAATGCGATACACCGAGGCGCGCATGTCGCGCCTGGCGCATGAGCTGATGGCGGACATCGACAAGGAAACCGTCGATTTCCAGCCCAACTACGATGAGAAGGAACTGGAGCCGACGGTCATGCCGACCCGGTTCCCGAACCTGCTGGTCAATGGTTCGGCTGGCATCGCGGTGGGCATGGCGACCAACATTCCGCCGCACAACCTGAGCGAATCGATCAACGCCTGCATCGCGCTGATCGACAACCCGGACATCGATGTCGACGGCCTGATGGAATACATCCCGGGCCCGGATTTCCCGACTGCCGGCATCATCAACGGCACTGCCGGCATCGTCGCCGGCTACCGCACCGGCCGTGGCCGCGTGCGCATCCGTGCCAAGGCCGATATCGAAGTGGCCGACAACGGCCGCGAATCGATCATCGTCACTGAAATTCCTTACCAGGTGAACAAGGCGCGTCTGATCGAGAAGATCGCCGAGCTGGTCAAGGAAAAGAAGATCGAAGGCATCAGCGAGCTGCGCGATGAGTCCGACAAGGATGGCATGCGCATCTACATCGAGATCAAGCGCGGTGAATCTGCCGAGGTTGTGCTGAACAACCTGTACCAGCAGACGCAGATGGAATCGGTGTTCGGCATCAACATGGTGGCGCTGGTCGATGGCCGCCCGCAGTTGATGAACCTCAAGCAGATGCTGGAGGCGTTCGTCCGCCACCGTCGCGAAGTGGTCACCCGCCGCACCGTGTTCGAGCTGCGCAAGGCGCGCGCCCGTGCCCACGTGCTGGAAGGCCTGACCGTTGCGTTGGCCAACATCGACGAGATGATCGAACTGATCAAGACCTCGCCGAACCCGAACGAAGCCCGCGAGCGCATGCTGGCCCGCGTGTGGGAGCCGGGCCTGGTCGGTGCGATGCTGGGTGCGGCCGGTGCCGAGGCCTCCCGTCCGGAAGACCTGCCCAAGGGCGTGGGCCTGATCGAGGGCGGCTACCAGCTGACCGAGATCCAGGCCACCCAGATCCTGGAAATGCGGCTGCACCGCCTGACCGGGCTGGAGCAGGACCGCCTGACCGACGAGTACAAGCAGCTGCTGGAAGTGATCGCCGGGCTGATCCACATCCTGGAAGATCCCGACCGCCTGCTGCAGGTGATCCGCGAGGAGCTGGTCAACGTCAAGGCCGAATTCGGCGACGAACGTCGTACCGAAATCCGCCACAGCGAAGAGGACCTGGACATCCTCGACCTGATCGCGCCGGAAGACGTGGTGGTTACCGTGTCGCATGCCGGTTACGTGAAGCGGCAGCCGGTGAGCGTGTACCGCGCACAGCGCCGTGGTGGCCGTGGCCGCAGCGCGGCGGCGACCAAGGAAGAGGATTTCATCGAACAGCTGTGGCTGGTCAACACGCACGACACGCTGCTGACCTTCACCAGCTCGGGCAAGGTGTTCTGGCTGCCGGTCTACCAGCTGCCCGAAGCCGGTTCCAACGCCCGCGGCCGTCCGATCATCAACTGGATCCCGCTGGAGCCGGGCGAACGCGTGCAGGCCGTGCTGCCGGTGCGCGAGTACGCCGATGGCCAGTTCGTGTTCTTCGCCACGAAGAACGGTACGGTCAAGAAGACCCCGCTGAGCGAGTTCGCCTTCCGCCTGGCCCGCGGCAAGATCGCGATCAACCTGGACGAGGGCGATGCGCTGGTCGGCGTCGGCTTGACCGACGGCCAGCGCGACATCCTGCTGTTCGCCTCCAACGGCAAGACCGTGCGCTTCGGTGAAGACAAGGTCCGCTCGATGGGCCGTACCGCCACCGGCGTGCGCGGCATCAAGATGCCGGCCGGCGAGGAAGTGGTCAGCCTGATCGTGGCCGAAAGTGCCGGTGGCAGCGAGGACGAGAACGAGGACGACAGCGGTGTCGAGGAAGCCGCTGCCAATGGCGACGCGGTGATCGACGGCGCCGACGACGCCAGCGTTCAGTACATCCTTACCGCCACCGAGAACGGCTACGGCAAGCGCACCCCGCTGCCGGACTACCCGCGCAAGGGCCGTGGTACGCAGGGCGTGATCGGCATCCAGACCACCGAGCGCAACGGCAAGCTGGTCGCCGCAGTGCTGATGGGCTCCAGCGACGAAGTCCTGCTGATCTCCGATGGTGGCACCCTGGTGCGTACGCGTGGCTCGGAAATCAGCCGCGTCGGCCGCAACACCCAGGGCGTGACCCTGATCCGCCTGTCCAAGGACGAGAAGCTGCAGGCGGTGGAGCGCATGGATGCCTCGATCGACGAGGACGAGGATGAGGTGGCAGTGCCTGCCCCGGCCCCGGCCGCGACCACGACCGATGGCGCCCCGGCGGCTTCCAGCAGCGAGGACGCCGCACAGGAGTGATCCTGCCGCAAGGTTGAGCTACGCGACGACGCCGGCCCTGTGCCGGCGTCGTCGTATCCGGATGCCGCACATACGCGCGCGCTTCACGTCGGCGGTGGGATAACGGCGCATGCTGCCCCCGGAGATCGACGATGTCCGCCACGCCGCCGTCCGCTCCTGCTCCCGTCCGCGCCTCCCGGCATCCTCTCGTTACCGTGCTGTCGCTGCTGCTGGTCCTGCTCGGCCTGGTCATCGGCGGGCTCGGCGCGTGGTTGCTCAGCCTGGGCGGCTCGGCGTACTACGCCATCGCCGGGGCCGGCCTGCTGGCCAGTGGCCTCCTGTTGTTCGGCAATCGCCGCAGCGGCGCGCTGCTGTATGCGCTGGTATTCGCCGGTACGCTGTTGTGGACCTGGTGGGAGTCGGGCAGCGACTACTGGCGCTGGGTACCGCGGCTCGGCCTGGTGACTGCGCTTGGCATCGTGCTGGCGCTGCTGGCGCCCACCCTCCACCAACCGGTTTCCAGGCGCCTGTCGCGCAGCGTGGCCGGCGTGCTGATGCTGGTGTTCGTCGCTGCCTTCGGATTGGCGTTCGCGCCGCACGGCGAAGTGGACGGGCACCAGCCGTTCCCGGAAGGCGCGGCCAGCGTCGGGCTGGAACCGACCCGCGACACCACCGGCCTGCAGCCGGCCGACCAGCCTGCCGAAGGGGACTGGCCGGCGTGGGGGCGCAGCAATGCCGCCACCCGCTATTCGCCGCTGCAGCAGATCACCCCGGCCAACGTGGCCACGCTGCAGCTGGCCTGGCAGTTCCGCACCGGCGATATGCCGAAGAAGCGCTGGGGTGCGGAAACCACGCCACTGAAGATCGGCGACCGTCTGTACCTGTGCACCGCCCGCAACCGCCTGATCGCACTGGATGCGGCCAGCGGCAAGGAAGTGTGGCGGTTCGATCCGAAGGTAAAGGACGCTTCGATTCCATACACCGCCGCCTGCCGTGGCGTGAGTTATTACGAGCAACCGGCCACGCCGATCCTCGCCGATGCCGCATTGGCCGATGCCGCTGCTGATCTGGCGTTGCCGGAACCGCCGCCCAGTGCCACCCGCAGCGCTGCACCGGGCAGTCGTCCGGCATGCTGGGCGCGCATCATCGAGGGCACGCTGGACGGGCGCATCATCGCGGTGGATGCCGACAGTGGCCGCCCCTGTGCGAATTTCGGCAACAACGGCCAGGTCGACATCACTCTGGGCATGGGCGAGGTGCCACCGGGCTATGTGTCGATCACCTCGCCACCGGCCATCGTGCGCGGGGTGATCGTCACCGGCCACCAGGTGCTGGATGGTCAGCGCCGCGACGCGCCATCGGGGGTGATCCAGGCCTACGATGCGATCACCGGCAAGCTGCGCTGGGCGTGGGACATGGACCAGCCCGAACGCAGCGGCCTGCCGCCGCATGAGCAGACCTACACGCGCGGCACGCCGAACATGTGGACCACCGCGACCGGTGATGAGGCGCTGGGGCTGGTCTATCTGCCGCTGGGCAATTCCGCTGGCGATTACTGGAGTGGCTCACGCACGGAAAACCAGAACCGCTATGCGACGTCGCTGGTGGCGATCGATGTGGCCACCGGCAAGCCGGCCTGGCATTTCCAGGCGGTGCGCAAGGATGTGTGGGACTACGACCTGGGTTCGCAGGCCAGCCTGATCGATTACCCGACGGCGGCTGGCAAGGTGCCGGCGCTCCTGCTGCCGACCAAGCAGGGTGATCTCTACATCCTTGACCGCCGCAACGGCCAGCTGCTGACCGCCGCCGAAGAGCGCAGGGTGCCGGTCGGCGGTGTCGAACCGGAACAACGCTCACCCACGCAGCTGTTCTCGCTGTATCACACGCTGCGCCGGCAGCATGACCTGACCGAGCGCGACATGTGGGGCATCACCCCGGTCGACCAGCTGATCTGCCGCATCCAGTTCCGCAAGGCGTACTACGAAGGCTTCTACACCCCGCCGAGCAGTGATCGCCATTCCATCGAATATCCCGGCTACAACGGCGGTTCGGATTGGGGAAGTGTGTCCATCGATACACGCCGCGGCGTGATCGTGGCCAACTACAACGACATGCCCAACTACAACCGGCTGGTGCCACGCGCCGAGGCCGACAGGCTGGGCTGGCTGCCACGCGAGAAGGTCCGGTTCGACAAGGGCGGCGCCGAAGGCGCGGGCGACCCACAGGTGGGCACGCCCTACGCCATCCAGGTAAACGCCGGTTGGCGCCTGCCGTTCACTGGTCTGCTGTGCAAGCAGCCACCCTATGGCGGCATCCGGGCCATCGACCTGCGCACCGGCAAGCTGCTGTGGGACCGTCCGTTCGGCAGTGCGCGCGGCAACGGACCATTCGGCATCCGTTCCGGCCTGCCCATCGAGATCGGCACGCCGAACAATGGCGGTTCGGTAGTCACCGCCAGCGGCCTGATCTTCATCGCCGCCGCCACCGACGACCTGCTGCGCGCCATCGACCTGAAGACCGGCAAGGAGCTGTGGCATGCCAAGCTGCCCGCGGGTGGCCAGGCCAATCCGATGGTGTACGCGCAGGGCGGGCGCCAGTACGTGGTGATCATGGCTGGCGGCCACCATTTCATGGAAACCCCGAACGGCGATTACGTGATGGCCTACGCGCTGCCGAAATAGCGCTGCCGGCCTGAATGCGACCTGCGGGCTGTGACCGCTGTCGCTGAAGTTGCGCTGGCGACCGGGCAGCATCCATCATCGGAACAGGACGGGGCCGGCCAACGCCCCCAGGGAAGGAAACGCATGCTGAACTCCGAACGCCTGCCGGGGCGTGCCACCCGGCTGCTGGCAGGACTGCTTCTGCTTGGCCCTTGCCTGTGGGCAAGCGCGCAGGCGTCGCCCCAGCCCGCCGCACGCAAGGTGCCCAGCGGTGCCGAACTGATCGCAGGCGATGCGCGCTCTCTGAGCCCCGCTCATGCGCCTTGCATGGCGGCCGCAGGCACCGCGCTGGACGCCCGTCGCCGTTGTGCCGACGCTGAACTCAAGGTGCACGACGATGCACTCAATGCCGCCTACAGCGCGGCGCGCTCCACACTGACCGCCAGTGATCAGCAGGTGCTGCGCGATCTGCAGCGGCAATGGCTGCGCCAGCGCGACAACCGGTGCCCGGAAGGCAGCACGGCCGTTGCCCAGCTGGATTCACAGCAGTGCCGCACGCACATGACCCTGCTGCGTGCCCGCCAGTTGCAGGGCGGCGGTGCGGCGGCGCTGGTGGCGGAAGCCAAGGCGGCCCCGGCGCCGGCGCAGGCCGCTGTGCATGCCGCCGATGCCGCGCCCGACAAGCAGGGCAGGATCGTCCTGCGGCCCGGCGAGGGCAGGCTCACACCGGCACTGCAGGTGGTCTTCCAGGTGACCGATTGCAGCGGCACCGACAACGTGACGACCTGCCAGGTGCGGAGCATGGGCGTGACCCGTGGTGGGCGCAACGTCGTGGTCACGGACGTGCAGCCGCGCCTGACCCGCGCCGGCACCGGTGCCCAGGGTGCGACCGCCGTGCTGCTGACCGTTTCGGATTTCAATGGTGATGGCGTGCCGGACCTGCAGGTGTGGCAGGACAACAGCGGTGTCTACAACGTTCCGGTGCATGCGTTCTACCTGTTCGATGCCAAGCGCAACCGCTATGTGCGTGCCAAGGCGTTGGAAGCGGCCATCGGTGGGCGCGACATCGACCATATCGACAATGGGCGGTTCGTGCTGCGCGCGAAGGTCAGCCCGTGCGAGCGCGAGGACAAGGTCATCCAGCTGCGCGGAACCGACACGCGCACGCTGCTGCAGCGCCGCTATGACACCTGCAGGGGCGAGGCCCCGACTGAACCGGACCTGCTGAAGTAGGTCTTCCCCCGACGAATGGATGCGTTCCGGAACTGGAGAGCTGAAGGATGAGCGAAGGCTATGGAAAAGGTGGGTCGGGCTTCGGCCTGACCCGGGACCAGTCGGTCGAGATGATCGTGCGTACCTGCATCGACAACGGCATTACCGACCATCGGCAGATTGCCTATGTGCTGGCCACGGCGCAGCACGAATCGCGTGATTTCGCCGCGCCGGAGGAAGACTGGGGCAGGAAGCAGGCGGTGGACCTGCGCTACTTCGGCGGCGAGGAGTATTTCGGCCGGGGCTTTGCCCACCTCACCCACGTCAACAACTACGAGCGGCTGGGCGAGGCGCTGGGGATGGGCCGCGAGCTGGTCGAGCATCCGGAACGGGCTGCCCGGGCAGACATCGCCACCAAGGTGCTGGTGGTGGGGATGCGCGACGGCCTGTTCGGTGCGCGGCTGTCCGACAACGTCAACGCCAACCATGCCGACTACCGGCAGGCGCGGGCCTCGGTCAATGGCGGTGAGCTGAACAACGGCAGTCCCTATCCAGACGCCATCGCCGCACGGGCCACTGAATGGGAATCCCAGGTTGCCGGCGTGGTCCAGCGTGTGCAGCAACCAGGCTTCCAGATGCCGGTGCCGACCCCCCAGGCGCCCGGCGGGGCGATGGACCTGCACCGGGGTGACGCCAACCAGCACGTGCTGGAAGCGCAGCAGTACCTGCAGCGCTTGGACGTCCGCAACAACGCCAATGCCGCGATCAAGCCCGACGGTGATTTCGGCGCCTCCACCGAGCAGGCCGTGCGCCGCTTCCAGACCGAGCGGGGTATCAGCCCGGCCAATGGCCGCATCGACGCTGCGCTGCTGGAACGCATGCGCAGCGACACGCTGGCGGTCGATCCGGACTTCAGGCGCCGGACGGTGACCGACCTGACCGGCCCGCTGGCCGACGGCAACCTGGGCCCCGGTGAGAAGGGCGAGCCGGTGTTCGAAATGCGCCGGCAGCTGGAGGCGTTGGGGTACCTGACCGAACCGAACCCACGTGCCGAGCGCGATGCGCGCACGTTTGATGCCGGCATGCAGGCGGCCATGCGCAACTTCCAGCAGGACTATGGCCTGCCGCTGCGCCCCGGCGGCGTCATCGACACGGATGCGCGCCGGCAGTTGAACGATGCCGCCGTCGCTCGCGAGCATGCGCCGACCACCGAGTTCGACCGCGCGGAGAACTGGCCGCCGCAGCGTCCGCCCTATACGCGGGCGGAGTTCCAGCCGGAGCAGGTGCAGGCGCGGCAGCAGGCAGCGGCGAATGCACCGGTCGCTGGTCCGGCCGCGCCGGAGCCCGCACCGCAGCCCAATGGCATGGAATCGCTGTCGCCCAGGGACGCCGCGCTGTTCGAGCGCATCCGCCAGGGGGTACCTGGCACCATCGGCGACGAGCACGTCATGCAGGCAGTGCTGGAGTCCAAGCGCAACGGCATCGATGATGCCGCGCGCGTCGACCGGGTGATGATGGCCGGAGATCGCCTGTGGGTTGCCGGGTTGATTCCCGGTGAGCGCGCCAGTGTGGATACGGCACAACCCGCGCGCTCGATGGAGGAAACGGTGAATGATCTGGCCGGTGACAACCGGCAGCGCGAGCACCAGCTCACCCTCGAAAGCCGCCAGCATGAGAACCGCGGGCCTTCAATGGCCTGAGCCTGCGGCAGCGACGTGCCCGCAGTGGGTCCGTCGCTGCCGGCAGGGTGTTTACAGCGTCACCACCACTTTGCCGATCTGTTCGTTCGATTCCAGGTAGCGGTGGGCGTCCTGGATCTGTGCGAAGGGGAACACCTTCGCGATCTTCGGCGCCAGCGTGCCCTTGTCCAGGCCATCGACGATGAACGCCTTGGCACGTGCCAGCGCGGCATCGTCGGAGACGATTTCCGAGTACAGGTAGCCCTTCAGCGTCAGCGACTTGCCCAGCACGTTGAACAACGGGAACGGGGTGGGTTCGCTGCTCAGCGCGCCGTATTCCAGCAGGATGCCGCCACGGGCCATTGCCTCGGTCAGCGGCACGAACTGCGGGCCACCGATCGGGTCGAACACCACGCGGGCGCCGGCACCGCCGGTGATGCGCGCCACCTCGGCTGCCAGGTCCTGTTCCTGGGTGGCGATGACATGGGCGGCACCGGCATCGAGCAAGGCCTGGCGCTTGCCCGGGCCACGGGTCACCGCAATCGGCGTGGCACCCACTGCATTGGCGATCTGGATCGCGGCCAGGCCGACGCTGCTGCTGGCAGCGGTGATGATGACGGAATCCCCGGCGGCCAGCTGCGCCTGCTCCAACAGTGCGCCCCAGGCGGTGACGTACTGCATCCACACTGCAGCCGCCGTTTCGAAGCCCAGCGCCTGCGGGTGCTTGACCACCAGTCGTGCCGGCACGTTGGCCAGCTCGCCGTAGGTGCCCCAGCGGGCGATGTCCAGCGGCGGCACCACGCTCACCGCATCGCCAGCAGTGAATCCGCTCACCGCACTGCCGACCGCCTCGACCATGCCGGCCGCTTCATAGCCCAGCCGGCTGGGGAACTGCGCCTCCTGCAGATAGGCGCCGTTGCGGAACATCACCTCGGCACGGTTCAGGCCGATGGCCTTGACCCGGATCTGGACCTCCTCGGCGGCGGGGGCGGGAACATCGATGTCGTCGATGCGCAGCACATCGGCGCTGCCATATTCGTGGATGCGGACAACCTGGCTCATGGGGGGCTCCTGGGCAAGGCCGGCGCTGGGGCCGGCGGAAAGGTGGAGGCTAGTGTGCGCGTGGCCTGCCTCCAGGATAAGGGGTAATCTGGCGTTTAATTGAAAACCAATTGTTTGCAATGGACCTGATCGCTCCCCTGCGGACCTTCGTCAAAGTGGCCGAGGTTGGCTCCTTCACCGCTGCCGCCGACGCGCTGGACCTGTCGCCGCAGCTGGTCGGCAAACACGTGCAGTCGCTGGAACAACACCTGGGCGTGCGCCTGCTCAACCGCACCACGCGCAAGCAGAGCCTGACCGACTTCGGCCAGGCCTATCTGGCCCGTGCGCGGGTGATCCTGGAGGAGGTGGAAGGCGCCGAGCAGCTGGCCGAAGTGGCGCGCGGGCGGCCGATGGGGCGCCTGCGCGTCAGCGCACCGGTCACCTTCGGCGTGCATGCACTGGGACCGGCGGTGGTGGCCTACCTGCAGCAGTACCCGGACGTGCAGGTTGATCTGAACCTGTCCAACAGCCTGGTGGACATCGTCGAGGACGGCTTTGATCTTGTGTTCCGCACCGGTGATCTGGCCGACAGTGGGCTGGTGGCGCGACGGCTGGGGCCGTATCCGCTGGTGCTGTGTGCATCGCCGGCGTACCTCGCATCGCGCCCGGCCATTGTCCATCCGGCCGATCTGAGTCGGCACGAGTGCCTGGGCTTCGCGCATTCGATCATCCGCACGCGCTGGAGCTTCCGCGATGCTGACGGCAGCGTGCTGAGCGTGCCGGTGTCCAGCCGCTTCATGGTCAACCAGGCCGAGCCGCTGCTGACCGCGGCAGTCGGTGGGCTGGGGTTGATCCTGCAGCCCCATGAAATGCTTGCCGCCGCGCTGGCGCGTGGTGAACTGGTGGAAGTGCTGCCGGACTACGTGCCGGTGTCGACGTGGATCAACCTGGTGTACCCGCGCGACCGCCAGCTGACGCCCAAGCTGCGCAGTTTCCTGGACTTCTGCGTGGCACGCTTCAGCGAGCAGACGATGGCACGGCGATAGCACGGCATCGGTTGGCATTCCTGTGACTGCCTGCGAAGGATCGCCCAGAGACGATTGGCCGGTTGCCGCTGCGTAGCGCGCGCTTGCTGCTGGGGCTGGCGGCATTGCTGTTCGCCGCCAAGGTGATTGCGCAGCAGACGCCTGCGCAGGCGCTGGCCGCATGGGAAGCGCAGGGGCGTGCGGATGGCCTGGCGCGACCGGATATCGAATGCCAGGATTTCCTGCAGGCGATGGGCCGGAAGCCTGCGGGACTGGAATACAGCGGCTGCAGCCAGGACGACGCGTCCTGCATCAAACCCATGCAGGCCCACTACCGCGTTCCAGGTACCCAGGCAGTGAAGGTGGAAGCCTATCTGCGCGAGACCCTTTGGCATGCCTGCATTGCGCTACGCCTGTTGCGGCTGGAGCAATGGCGCGCCGTACTACTGGCGCGACGGCCCGGATGCGGTGAGGTACCAGATCGGCATGGGCGTGGAATCGCTGCCGCATGAGCGGGGCGATTGGCATCGCATCGAGGCGTTCATCGTCACGGCTGAGGTGCTGCGGCAGGGTCCCTGGCGTGGATGCAGCGGGCGGTTCCATGATCTAGGATGCGCCCAGGGATACCCGCAAAGGAACTGCCATGAAGGCTGTTGGATGCCTGCTGCTCTGCAAAGTACTGGCCTGTTCGGTGCTGATGACGCTTTGGGCTGTTCCGGCAGTGGGCGCCCCCTCCAGCGTGCGTGCACATCCGCGTGCGCAGGACGCCATCGGTGACTGGCTTGCGGCCTTCAATGCGGGCAGCCTCGAGGGGTTGCAGGCATTCGCCGATAGATACGCGAAGAAGCAAGGCAGCGGTCCCAAGGACTATCTCGAGTTCCGCGAAAGCACAGGCCCCTTGCGCGTACTCGAATCAACCGAGAGTGCACCCGGCCAAGCGAAGCTGCTGGTGATGGGCCAGATGAACGAACGCGCGATGTGGGTGACCGCCGTCATGGACCCGGCCAATCCGTCGCACCTGATGCAGTTCCAGATCGAGGGCACTGAAACGCCGGACAAGCACAAGCCGGCACGGGTTGCATTGCCTGCCCTGATGGCCGACGTCACAGCAAGGCTGGAGGCGCTGCGGGCACAGGACGCGCTGTCGGGCGCGTTGCAGGTGGCACAGAATGGGAAGATGCTGCTGGACTGGCGCGGTGGTGATGCCGATCGCAGCACTGGAATTGCAGTGGGCGTGGAGACGCAGTTCCGCCTTGCGTCCTCCAACAAGATGTTCACCGCCGTGGCCATCCTGCAGCTGGTGCAGGATGGCAGGCTCAGTCTCGATGACACGATCGGCAAGCACTTGCCGGACTATCCGAACAAGGCTGTCGCCAGCAGCGTGACCGTGCGCGAGTTGCTGTCACACACCAGTGGCCTGGGGGACTTCTTTGGCGATGGTTTCGAACAGTATTCCGCGTCCCTGAAGACGCTGGATGACTACGTGCAGCGGTTCGCCAGGGATGCGCCGCAGTTCACGCCCGGCAGCCAGGACAGCTACTCCAACTATGGCTTCATCGTATTGGGACGCATCATCGAGGCGGTATCGGGGCAGTCGTACTACGCATATGTGGAGGAGCACATCCTGCACCCGGTGGGCATGACCGGCACCGGTTTCGAGCCGGAAACAGCGAGCGTTCCAAAGCGTGCCGTCGCTTACACGAAGCACAATGGGCAATGGGTCCGTGAAACGAAGTCGCTGCCCTGGCGCGGCATGTCGGCCGGTGGTGGCTACAGCACAGTGGCCGATATGGTGAAATTCGCCGAGGCACTGCAAGGCGGGAAGCTGGTTTCACCTGCATTGCTGCAGCAGGCCACCACGGCGCAGAACCACAAGGGCTGGTATGGCTTTGGTTTCGTGGTTCAGGGCGAGGGCAGGGAGCATCAGTACGGCCACGAAGGCGGTGCGCCCGGATCGAACAGTGCCATCGTGGTGCTGCCGGCGCAGGGCTACGTGATCGTTGGCCTGGCCAATGTCGATCCGGATGCGATCGGTAATGTGGTCAACTACATCGCGCGAAGGTTGCCACTGTGAACGCGGCAGGTGCCGTTCATTCCGGTACCCGCACCATCTTCGTCATCAAGTGTTCCACCACACCCGCCGGGTCCGCAGTGCGGCCGACATGCGTGCTCGACATCTGCACAACCGAGCTGCGCTTGGCGGTGAGGAAATGAAAGCGGGCGCGCGCGGGCAGCTTTGCGATGGGTCCGGCGCTGGCGTCGCCACGGCAGATGGCCACGATTGCATCCAGCCATGGCTGCAGCGCGTCCTGGTCCAGCGCCGGCGCGAAGGCACGCAGGCGCTCAGGATCGATTTCGATGGCCGCCTCCAGATGGCGCGCGCCAGGGCAGGAGACGATCACCCCGACGTTGATGAATTCCTCGCGTTCCACCCGCGGCACGACGCGGATGACCGCATAGTCATACGTGTGCAGCGTGGGCACGGATGGCCTCCTGCACGAACACTGCACGCACTTTCAGGCGGTGCTTGAGATAGTCGATATAGCCCTGGCGATAGGCCTGTGGGCTGTCGAACGCCGGTTCGTCCACCAGCCAGCTGTCCGGCACCAGGCCAACGATGCGCTCGATTTCGGCATCGGTCAGGCACGCAGCCAGTTCTGCGTCCACCTCGGCAATGCGGCTGGCGAACGACAGCAGCACGTGGTCGCGGATCAGCACGAACGGCTTCTCGCAGGCATCGCCGGCGCTGGCCCAGTCGTGGTGGAAGTACATGGCCGCACCGTGGTCGATCAGGTACAGCTTGCGATGCCATACCATCAGGTTGGGGTTGCGGGTGGTGCGATCGACGTTGCTGGTGAATGCGTCGAACCAGACGATGCGCGAGGCCAGCTCGGCATCCACCGGCATCGCGGCCGGGTCGTAATTGATTGCACCGGGCAGATAGTCCAGGCCCAGGTTCAGGCCCTCGCTGGCGCGGATCAGCTCCTGGATTTCCGGGTCGGGCTCGGTGCGGGCGAACTCGCGGTCCAGTTCGACGAACAGGATTTCCGGAATCGGCAGGCCCAGCGTGCGTGCCATCTCGCCGGCGATCAGCTCGGCGATCAACGCCTTCGGGCCTTGGCCGGCTCCACGGAATTTCAGCACGGCCATGCCGTCGTCGTCGGTCTCGACCACGGCGGGCAGGGAGCCGCCTTCCCGTAACGGGGTGATGTAGCGGAGGGCATGTACGGTGCGCATGGACGCATTCTAGCGTCCTGCCAGGGCAGGCGTGCCGCAGCAGAGCGGGGCGCCAGCTTAATGAACGGGTACCGCGCGAACCGCTTGTTGCAGGTCGCCTGCAATCTTCACTTGTTCCTTCCGCGTGGAGTGGCAGCATTCGTTCCAACGGAGCAACGCACCCGCGTGTGACCTTCAACAGGAGGCGCTCATGCCGCTACAGTGCAGCTGTCACGCTTCACCGTGTATGCAACGCAACGCGTGGTGTTGATCTTGACCTGACACGGTCACGCCATCGGCGCAGATGGCCATCCGCCGCAGTTCCAGCCAAGTTCCAGACACCTTTCACCCATCGCACCCCCGCGTTGCCCGGTCGGGCCTGCGATCCAGCTACTTGCGCCCCGAGAGAGATTCCCGCGTTGCCGTCGACGCTGGCAGCGTGGGACCGCCGAACCCACGCTATCCCCACAGGCTTTGGAGGTGCACCGATGAACGACGAATTCAATGCCATGCTGCCCCCACTGGATGATGCCAAGGCCGAGGAAATGATCGGCAAGGTCGTGCTGGTGGGTGTCACCCGCTATGGTGGCGACGGCCAAGTGCAGGGTCTGGAGCAGTACGCGGGCACCGTGCTGCGCATCAGCGCCGACGAAGGCGTGGTGCTGGCCGACGAAGACGATGGCCATGAGCGCTACCTGCCGCCCATGCTCGACCAGTACCAGCGGGCCGAGCCAGGCGAATACCGCATGCGGAACAGTGGCATGATCGTGGTCGACCCCGATTACCTGACCGCCTGGGACCTGCACGCCCAGCAGTGACGACAGACCACGCCTGGCAGATGCCGGTCCATCGCCGGCCTCTCCGGGCGTGTCCCACTTTGCCCCATCCGGCCTCTAGCCCTTCCGGCCCATTCACCCCATCCCCTGCGGTGCTAGATTCGGGTCCATGCCCGATTCCGGGTACCCATTCACACCCAGGGGATAAGGATGCTGATCCGTCGAACCTCTCTGGCGGCGGCTGTTGCCGTTGCCACCGTCGGCCTGTTGGCCGCTGGCCCGGCCTTGGCCGACTACGCCAAGCCGCCGGAACACCTGCTCAAGGTGCTGAAGGCACCGCCACCGCCGGCGCCGAACGTGGCCCCGGGCGGCCAGCGTCTGCTGCTGACCACCGCGCAGACCTACCCCTCGATCAGCCGCGTGGCCCAGCCCTACCTGAAGCTGGCCGGCGTGCGGCTGGAGCCGAAGAACCGCAGCCGCCATGACACCCCGGGTGGCTACGGCATTCCGGCCTGCGTGGCCGACTTCACCCTGGTCGACATCGGCAGTGGCAAGGAGACCAAGGTCAACCTGCCGCAGGGCTGTGCCACCGGCGCGCTGTGGTCGGCCGATGGCAGCCATTTCGCCTTCCAGAATGCGGTCGATACCAGCGTGCAGCTGTGGGTGGGCGATGCGGCCACCGGGCAGGTGAAGCAGGTGCCGAACGTGCAGTTGAACCCCATCTTCGGCAACACCGTGCAGTGGCTGGGCGGCAGCCAGAACTTGCTGGTGAAGCTGGTCCCGGCCAACCAGGGCCCGGCGCCGTCCAACGGTGGCGTGCCGACCGGCCCGGATGCGCAGGAGTCGCTGGGCAGCAGTGGCGAGAGCAGCACCTATGAGGCCCGCGACACGCTGACCAGCGTGCACGACGAAAAGCTGTTCGCTTACTACGGTGCCTCGCAGTTGGCCGTGGTAGATACCGCCGCAGGCAGCGTGCGCCCGGTCGGGCAGCCGGCACTGTTCAACGAAGTCAGCGCCGCGCCCGATGGCGTGCACGTGCTGACTGAATCGATCAAGGCACCGTATTCGCACGCGGTGACCTACCAGCGTTTCGCCAACGACGTGGCCGTGCTGGATATCAGCAGTGGCCGCAGCACGCCGATCGCCAGCCTGCCGCTGGCCGACCGCGTGCCGGTGCACGGCGTGCCGGAAGGCCCGCGCGGTTTCGACTGGCGCGCCACCGATCCGGCTACCCTGGTCTACGCCGAAGCGCTGGACAAGGGCGACTGGAAGGTCAACGTGCCGCATCGCGATCGCGTGCTGATGCTGAAGGCGCCGTTCAACGGCAAGCCGACCGAAATCACCCGCACCGCGCAGCGCTTCGAAGGCTTCGCGTGGACCGCCGATCCGGCCGTGGCCTTCCAGTACGAGAACGACGAGAATCGTCACTGGATGCAGACCCGCATCGTGGATGTGGACCAGCCGAAGAAGGAAGGCCGCCTGCTGTGGGACATGTCCAGCGATGAGCTGTACGGCAACCCTGGCAATCTGGTCTTCACCCGCCTGCCGAATGGCGCGCAGGTGGTGCGCCGTGAGGGCAACCATGTGTTCCTCAGCGGCCGCGGTGCCTCGCCGCAGGGCGACCGTCCGTTCCTCGACCGCCTCGACCTGGCCACGTTGAAGAGCGAGCGCCTGTTCCGCAGCAGTGCAGACGCCTACGAACAGTTCCTCGGTTTCAGCAACACGCCGGGCCGCTACCTGACATGGCATCAGTCGGTGATCGATCCGCCGAATGCCTTCGTCCGCCAGCAGGGTGAGGCGGTGGCTGATGCGAAGGCCGGCGAGGCGCAGTTCGCGTCCACCGCGACCGCACTGACCAAGCTGGTCGACCCGACACCGGAAGTGCGCCAGATCAAGAAGCAGCTGGTGACCTACAAGCGCGCCGACGGCGTGGACCTGTCGTTCACCCTGTACACGCCGCCGGGCTACAAGGAAGGCCAGCGCGTGCCGGCGATCCTGTACGCCTATCCGGCCGACTTCGCCAACGCCGCGCAGGCGGGGCAGGTGTCCGGTTCGCAGCAGACCTTCACCCGCCTGCAGCCGTACCGCCTGATGCTGCTGGCCGGCTACGCGATCATCGACAACGCCTCGTTCCCGATCGTGGGCGATCCGAAGAACGCCTACGACACCTACCTGGAGCAGCTGGAAGCCGACGCCAAGGCGGCGGTGGACAAGGCCGTGGACATGGGCGTGGTTGACCGCAACCGCATCGGCGTGACCGGCCACAGCCACGGCGGCCTGATGACCGCCAACCTGATCGCGCACACCAGGTTGTTCAAGGCCGGTGTGGCGACCAGCGGTTCGTACAACAAGACCTTTACCCCGTTCGGCTTCCAGAACGAGCGTCGCTCGGTGTGGCAGGCGCAGGACGTGTACCTGAAGGCCTCGCCGTTCTTCTATGCCGACAAGATCAAGCTGCCGCTGCTGCTGGTCCACGGCGAGGACGACGCCAACCCGGGCACCGAGCCGTTCCAGTCGCGCAAGCTGTACCAGGCGATCCGCGGCAACGGCGGCACCACCCGGCTGGTGATGCTGCCGAACGAGCCGCACTGGTACACCGCGCTGGAATCGAACGAACAGTTGGTGGCGGAAATGCTGAACTGGTTCGATACCTACGTGAAGAACGCCAAGTAGCGTCGAGCTTGCTCGACTGCTTTGCACAAGGCCGCCTTCGGGCGGCCTTTTTTTACAATCAGCGAAGCTAGGGGCGCTAATTCAGCTGTTGAGCTTGCGTACTGCGTGCTAAAGTTTTTCGTTGGGCTGTCGATACGCTTAACAGGATTGCGTGGTCCAGTAATTGACAAGGAGATGTTAGTGGAGGTTACTTTCGATGTGGTTATCTCTTCGCCGGATGAATCCGTAGATATGAAGACCGGGCTGGACACTCTTCAAGGGATCTCCAACGCAACGAGGCGCATTGCGGAAGCGGTGCTCGCCGGTGATGTGGTCCAGAGACTTAACCATAAAAGTGGCGTAAGGACCACGCTAAAGAAGACTTTTAAAGGGTCCTACGGGCAGATCTATTCGCTGGATGTGGTAGATGCCAAGTTGAACAAGTCCCTAAAAAGTATTACTCGGCCAGGTTTTGTTGAGTTGATGGAGTACTTTCTTAAAGAGGCTATCTATGAGGATGGTGGGGAGCTTTCTAGTCGGCCGCAGAGAGTCGTCGACAAGTTGGGCGATTCTGCCGAGCAGTTGATTCAGGAGCTAAGAACTTCTTGTATGGGTGAGATACATGAGGTGTCGAAGAAGTTTGGATATAGGGTTAAGATTAGACATCGATCCGGTGCAAATAGAACTGCCGTTGGTTCATTCGATGCTCGCACGTTTCTATCGCTTCAGGCTGAGGTGGATGCCAAGGATACCGAGCTGGTCGCCGGAATCACTCGATTTAACAATAAGACTGGGAACGGCAGGCTTCAGCTTGTAGGCGAGAAAGATACGTCTGCCTTTGGTTTTGCTGGGCAATATTCTGCCATCAAGTTCGAAGCCAAGAAGGTTTTTTCTGGAAATCTTGACAGGAATAATGGGCTTGATCCTGACAGGTGGAAATACATAAGGCTCATCGCAAATCCAGTGAGGCTTAGGGATGGGCGTGTGGTCAAGTACATCATTAAGGGGTATCGTGAGGACTAATATATACATCTACATTTCAATTGCATTGATTTTCTCGGTAATTGGTTTGTACTTTAACTATTTTTCCGCGTACGATGTTTCGGATAGTCCTGAGCAGTGGGGGCAGCTTGGTGACTATTTCGGTGGTATAGTTAATCCACTGTTGTCATTCATTTCTATTTTGCTAATCGTTCGATCTCTGCAGCTCCAGAAGTCCGCGAATGATATGCTTCTGCGTGAAATGAAAGAGTCAAGGCGGTGGGAGGAATTTCGCTCATTCGAAGCCAAGTTTTTCAACATGATTCGCGTGCAGTCTGAAAGTTTTGCGGCGCTTTGTTTCGAGACCCCTGAGCGAGTCCAGGTGAGATGTGCTGACGCAGTTATCTGGCTGGAAGGAGAACTGGAGCAGCTCAGAGCGGTAGAGGGGACTGATGGCGATTTGGCGGATCTTATTGAAGAGTGGGATTCCAGGGATCAGCTTTTCGGTATTTTGAGGGGTTTTTACGCAACAGTGAAATTCGTGATTGAAGGCCTTTCTGATGAGAAGGGGTTTTGTCGGGAAGATAGGCTCGAGAGTATTCGGGTTCTAATGAATTTCACTGAATTTTCTGCGATGAGAGTGGTCAAGATGATGTGCCAGTTCTCCGATGCACATGCCGCTGGTTACCTCAATGGTTGTCCAGATTTCCAAGTGGTGGTGGAAGAGATGGGCATGAACTCAGTGCGGTACTGATCTCGCTGGCCGGCGTGGCGACCAGCGGTTCTTACAACAAGACCTTCACTCCGTTCGGCTTCCAGAACGAGTGCCGCTCGGTATGGCAGGCTCAGGATGTGTACCTGAAGGCCTCGCCGTTCTTCTACGCCGACAAGATCAAGCTGCCGCTGCTGCTGGTCCACGGTGAGGATGACGCCAACCCGGGCACCGAGCCGTTCCAGTCGCGCAAGCTGTACCAGGCGATCCGTGGCAACGGCGGCACCACCCGCCTGGTGATGCTGCCCAACGAGCCGCACTGGTACACCGCGCTGGAGTCGAACGAACAGCTGGTGTCTGAGATGCTGAACTGGTTTGATACCTATGTGAAGAACGCCAAGTAGAGTCGAGCTTGCTCGACTGCTTTGCACAAGGCCGCCTGCGGGCGGCCTTCCCGCATCCCATGGAACCGAGCCCGCCCGCGGTAAGGAAGCCCGATGAAGACGTGGTTGCTGGCAATGGCAATGTTGAGCGCTTCACCCGCCGCGATGGCCTCGCCGTCACCGGTGAGCGTCCACGTGACGTACGACTGGTATGGCTGGGGCAGTGTCTAGGAACGTTAGCTCATCCAGCGCGATGCGCGTGGCGTGGTCACCCGCGTAGCAATTGCCGACACACCTGGTGCCAATGCGCGATTGCCGGTGCCGCTGTCGGCCGGTGTGATGGCCGCGTTCGAGGCAGCGCTGCAGGCGCCTGCGCTGAGCAGGGAAGCCACCACGGATCGGATTGCCGCGCGCTTGGACCGACCGACGATGCTGGCGTTGGATCCCAGCCTGCGCAGCATTCCGGGGTCCAGGTGCTCGTTTCCCCAGCAGCAGGAGTGGGCCCGGCAGGCACTGGCCACTCAGGGGCTGCAGTGGCGCGTGGCACGGCATTTCGAAGGGATGTGGACCGATGACGTTCCCTTGATGACCGTGGTAGTGAAGCGACCGGGGCGCTCGGACGTGGTGCTTGTGTCGACGTCGCAGAAGCTGATGATGCTGCCGTGGAAGCGGTTGTCGTCGCCCAACTTCGATCAACAGGTGTTGACGCGTACGCCGGATGAATGGCGGCCGGCCTTGAGCGAGGCGCTGAATGCGCTGCTGCCCAAGGGCGAACGCTCACGCCAGCGTTTCCAGATCGGGTGACTGCAGGGCCGGCTGCGCAACGATCTGGCCTTGGAGGCGTTGGGCTGTGTCCCGCCGCGCAGGGAAAGTGCCGGATAAGTCTCCTGGCGTGTTCTGAAGTCGTCTGTGGAGACTCGGTAACAACGTGTTACCGGCACATTCGCACGCCACGCAAATGGTCTAGGCTGAACCTGATAGCTCGTTCCAGGTCGGTGCAATGAAAGCCATCCTTCTTGCTGCAACGTTGTCCTTGGTCCTGGTCTCAACTGCGGGCGCTCAGCCGCTGCCCGCCGAACTGGCGCAGCTGGGCATCATCGCAGGCATGCCCTACGCCAAGGCCAAGCGCCTGCTGGATGCGGCAGGGTGGCAGGTGAAGCCCGTGGAGGGCGCACCGGAATCGCTGGAGGGCTTTCCGGAAGTGGGATGCCAGAAGGGCGCCAAGCAATGCGCAACAACCTTCGAAAAGGGCGGTCAGCAGGTCGCGATGCGATTGGGCACTACCCTGGCAGGGCAGCCGTTCGTGCAGGGCGCGGACTGAGCGCTCGTTGCGTTCAGGCCAGCGGTAACCGATCCTGCGCGCGTGACAGCCGGTCATGCAGGTCACGCACATGCTCGGCCTTGGCATGCACCCGGGTGGTATCACCGAAGCTGCGCAGGTAGGCGCAGGCGGCGAAGCCGGCACTCTTCTTTTCGTAATCGGCAATCCAGGCCAACCGGTCCGGGTTGTTGGCCTGTTCGGCTGACCACGCGGCCACCGGCGGCCTGATGCGATAACGCAGGCCGACGCGCCACGGCTTCGGTGTCAGTCGCGCACGGAAGCAATGCTGCAGCCGGCACATGCGCGCGTACAGGGTGTCGGTGCCCAGTACCTTGAAGAATGCCTGGAGCTGCTCGTCCTCGGGTGAGAACGTGGCATGCATCGCCAGCACGCGCAGCCCCGCCGGGGTGCGGTAGACGCGCAGATGCCAATCGGGATGCTGTTCGCTGAAGGCGTCCACGCGCTTCAGCGCAAGCCCTTCAGCACCGCCGGCAGCGGCCAGGCGCTGCTTCCGCCGCATCAGCAGTGCCGCGTTGACCAGCAGCACTGCCGCCACGCCCAGTACCAGGCCCACCAGCCAATGCCAGAGCACGGTGCCGATGACGGCGCCGGCAAGCAGCACGAGCGCCGCGACGATGGCCGGTATCACGCATCCAGCCGGTGGCTGCGCATGGTCGATGTCGGCGAACAGCACGTCGGGGCTGTTGAGGCACAGCGCGCCATAGCTGTTGCGGGTGATGATGACATCGCCATCGCGCTGCACGATCTGCTCGCGGATCGGCACGCCCTCCACACCGTAGTTGCTGCGCACTTCACGACGCGGCAGCACCTGCCCGGCGATGATGGCGTTGAGGGCTTCATGGGCACGTGCGTCGGCGTGGGCCTGGGCTTGGGCAGGCCCCTCGTCGGACCAGCCGAAGCGGCGCACGACCATCGGCCGGCCACGGAAACGGGCCTGCAGGCGGGCTTCGGCCCAGTACGCGGGAACGATCATCATCGTGCGGTGCTCCATCATCCATGGCAGGTGCCTGAGTGAGTCTGGCACAGCCCCGAAGGGCCTGCATGTGCCCGCTGCGGTGGCCGGGGCGGAGTGGTAGATTGCGCGCTTCGCATGCACTCCACCAAGGACGGAGCGATGTCCAGTTTCCTGCGTTGCCTGCTTGCCCTGGCCTGTGCCGGGGCGGTCGGCGTGGCGTCGGCGGGAACCCCGCCGGGGCCGCAGATCCTCACCACCGATGCCAGCCGCTTCTACGCGCTCTACGACAGCACCGGCGGCAAGCCCAGCATCGCCCAGCTGGCCGGTTACCTGGCCGAAGGCAGTCCGGGCCTGGGTGAACTGGCGAAGGCGCGCCGGGTCACGCCCGAGCGTATGGTCGAGGCCATTGCCAGCCAGCCCGGGGTGTATGCGCAGGGACGCGGTTGCCTTGCAGAGCTGCCGGCGGTGAAGCAGCGCCTGGTGCAGGTGTTCGGCAACCTGCAGGCGATCTATCCGCAGGCCGCGTTTCCGCCGGTGACCATCGCGGTCGGCCGCGGCCGACCGGTCGGGTTGACCTCCAAGAGCGGGGTGATCATCGGCCTGGAAGCGCTGTGCGCAGCCGATTTCATGAATCCCAATGTGCAGGACCGCTTCGTGCACGTGATCGCGCACGAGTACGTGCACATCCAGCAGACCGGCCTGACCGACGTCGAGCCGGGCGACCCGCATGCGACGGTGCTGCGTGTTTCACTGGGCGAAGGCATCGCCGAGTTCATCGGCGAGCTGATTTCCGGCAATGTCGGCAACGGTCGCCACGCGGCCTGGACCCGTGGCCGGGAAGTGCATATCGAAAGCGCCTTCGCACTGGATGTGGACAGCACCGATCTGTCGCCGTGGCTGTACAACTACAAGCCCGGTTCGCAGGAACCCTATGATCTGGGCTACTGGGTGGGCTATCGCATCGCCAAGGCCTATTACCTGCAGGCCAAGGACAAGCGTGACGCGGTGCGTGCGCTGATCCAGCAGGACAACCCGAAGGCGATCCTGGCCGCCAGTGGCTGGACGCCAGGCATGTGGATGCCGGCCAAGGTGACCGGCGTGGCGGCGCGGTCGGCGGCACGCTGAGCGCGGGGCCGCGCGCTAGACTGGCGCAGACATTCAACGGAGAGACCCCATGCGTTCCTTGTCCGCTGGCCTGGCCGCGGTTGCCCTCGGTAGCGCGATGAGCGCCCATGGGATGGCGGCCGACGTGCCCGCCATCAACCCGTTGTTGGTGGAACCTGTCGAGCGACTGCGCCCGGACGAGGTGCGCTTCATGCAGCAGCGCCTGGCCGATTGGCCGGAACTGCAGCGTTACCGCGATGCCAACGCGCGACTGCCTGCCGCCGTACCGGGGCAACCACGCGTGGTGCTCTTCGGTGACTCGATCACCGAAGGCTGGGGCGGGGAGGGCAGCGCGACGTTCTTTCCCGGCAAGGGTTGGCTCAATCGCGGGATCAGCGGCCAGACCACGGCGCAGATGCTGGTGCGTTTCCCGCAGGACGTGCTGGCACTCAAGCCGCAGGTGGTGGTGATCCTGGCTGGCACCAACGACATCGCCGGCAACACCGGCCCGTCCACGCAGGCGATGATCGAAGACAACCTGCACGCGATGGTGGACCTGGCTCGTGCACATGGCATTGCCGTGGTGCTGGCATCGGTGCTGCCGGTCAGCGATTACCCGTGGTTGCCGGGCACGGCACCTGCGCCCAAGGTGCGCGCATTGAACGCGGCATTGAAGCGCTATGCCGATGCGAAGCAGCTGGTCTATCTGGACTACTACACGCCGATGGCCAATGCCGCCGGAGGGCTGGATCCGCAGCTGGCCGACGACGGCGTGCATCCCACGGCGAAGGGCTATGCGGTGATGGCGCCGTTGGCCGAGGCGGCGGTCAAGCGCGCAATGGCGCTGGAGTAGGCACAGTACCCGCACTGCACAGGATCCAGCCCGCCAAGGTACAGTGGCGCCGAAGCTGGCCACGCCGCGTGGCCGCCAGGGACGATGGGGTGGGTGATGCGGAAGGGAATCCAGGGATGGCTTTGCCGCAGTGGCGCAACGATGGCCTTGCTGCTGGCCGCCGTGCCGGCGTTCAGTGCAGACACGGCGGTGCCTTCGCCGCTGACGCGTGAACCGGTGGGCGGCGTTTCGTTGGCCGAATGGACCGCCCGCTGGTGGCGCTGGGCCGACGGCCAGGGCGGGGCGCCCTATCTCGACCCGGATGGCCGTGTGTGTGATCTGGGCCAGGAAGGCCCGGTCTGGAACCTGGCCGGCACCAATGGCCGTTTCCGGCCACATCGCGAATGCGTGGTGCCGGCTGGCAAGTACCTGTTGCTGCCGATCATCAACATGGCGCACTACCAGGTGGATGAGGCTGTGTCCTGCAAGGAGCTGCAGGCGGGGGCGGCGGTCAACAACGATCACCTGATCAGCGCGGTGGTGCTGCTGGACGGCCAGCCACTGGGCGACATGCGCAGGCATCGGGTCCGCAGCGAAGGCTGCTTCCGCATGGATGCCGACGACGAACACTCTCGGCTGGCCGCCGCCGACGGCTACTGGGTAATGCTCAAGCCGTTGCCGCAGGGCCGGCATACCCTCAGCGTGGGTGCCAACTACGGCGTGCCGGATGGCGGCGCATACAGCCGCATGCGGCAGTCCTTCGAGTACGTGCTGCACGTGGGAGGGCGCACCCAGGTCGTGTCGCGCGAACCGCACGCGGTGCCGGTGGCGGCCCCCTGAAGCTCAGGCGTCGTCCTGCTTCAACGCCGCATCGGCGGCCAGCAACGCTTCGGCGGCCGCACTGAGCGGCGGCGACGGCGGGGCGACCACGCCGATCGCTTCCATCATCTTCGGCATGCCCAGGAACTGCCGCGCACGCCGGTCGTAGATGCCGGTGACCAGCAGCGCGCGCGTGGCGATCTTCTGCTCGGGCCCGATCAGCACGCGCTGCTCCATGATGCCGCGCGAGCCGACCCAGCCCACCAGGCGCGTTTCCAGGGTGAAGCGCTGGAACGGCTTCAGCTCGCGACGGAACTGGATGGTGCCGGCGCCTACGATCGGCGCCCACTTCTCGCGCAGCGCCACCCGGCCCAGGCCCATGCGCAGGATCAGGTCCAGCCGGCCCAGATCGAAGATGTTCCAGTAGCGACCGTTGGTCATGTGCAGGTTGCTGTCCAGATCGTTGGGCAGCACCCGGAACTGCAGGCGCGAGACCCCGAACGGGGCCTCCAGCTTCGGCCGGAACAGGCTGCACAGCAGCAGGTGGAGCAGGCGGAACCAGAGATTCATGGCTATGACGACTGTTATAGAATCGCCGGTACGCTAATCTATGACGACTGTCTTAGCAAGGAGCCCACCGTGAGCCCGCGTCCCTCTGATGCGCCACAACGCGTGATTGATGCTGCGGCACAGATGCTGGCGCGCGTGGGTCTCAATGCCACCAGCATCCGTGAGGTGACCAAGCTGGCCGAGGCACCGCTGGGCTCCACCTATCACCACTTTCCCGGCGGCAAGCAAGAGTTGCTGGCGCGCGCCACCCACATGGCTGGCGACAAGGTAGAAACGCTGCTGGTGGAGCTGCTGAAAGGGGGGGCGGTGCAGGGCCTGCAGCAGTTCCTGGCGATGTGGCGCGAGCGCTTGCTGCGTTCCGGGTTCCGCGCGGGCTGTCCGGTGCTGGCCGCGGCAGTGGAAGAGCCGGTGGAGGCCGTGCCCAGCCAGCCACGTGTTGCTGCTGCCGAAGTGTTCGCGCGCTGGCAGGGGCACCTCGCCTCGGCGTTCGTCGCTGAAGGGCGCGCCCCCGCAGCGGCGGGCGAGCTGGCCAGCCTGGTGATTGCCAGCGTGGAAGGCGCAGTGGCGATGTGCCGCGCACTGCAGGACATCGCCCCGTTCGACCAGGTGACCGCGCAGTTGCTGAAGGCGGCCGCGCGTCCTTGATCCGGCTATCCGCGTGCGGAAGACGCGCAGCAGGTCATCGGAAGATCATCAGATAGCCCCAGCCGAGCCCGATGGGCAGGAAGGCAGCGATGGCCGACGCGCCCAACCAACGCAGGTAGCTGCGGGAGGCGGGGGATCCCTGCCGCTTGAGGGCCCAGGCATGCGTCGGGAGCACCAGCAACGCCTGCACCGCAAAGGTGGCCACGGCGGCAAGCCATGCCACCAGGACGCCGAGGCAGCCATCGCTGATGCAGCGGCTACCAAACCACGAACCCCAACCGGCGAGGCCAATCATTGGAACGAACATCACGAGGGCGGTGGAGCGGGTGAGCTGGGAGACGTGCATGCCGTAGAGCATACTTTTTCGTGGCGGAAAGTCATGATCCAGCCGCCGGCGCGCGGGTACAAGGCCGGCGCCAGTGCCGCCTGTGGGTGATGGACCCACGGCCCATCGCGCTGGAATCCGTCCACCACCGCCTACGCGTGCCCGGCAAGGATGTCCGCATGCAGTATCAGGTTCCCGAGGTCCCTTGCCGCGCTGCCTCCCGCCCCCTCGCGGCGGCATGAAGCGCTCGCGCCATTTTTCACGCAGTCCACTGAAATTGCCCGTAAACCACGGCAGCGAAGTCGTGCGTGCGCGCCGGTACCTGCAGCAGCGGGGTTGGCCACGCCTGCAGATGGCGCTGATCGTCGCCCTGACCGGTGCGGCCGGATTCCTTGCCTCGTACCTGCTGCGCCTGGCCGGCATCGACGCGATGTTGCTTCGCTACCCGATGGCCGTGTTGCTGGCCTATGGCGTGTTCCTGCTGCTGGTGTGGATCTGGATCCGCTGGCGCTGGGCAACGTACTGAAGGGACTGTCGCAGGATGTGGGCGGTGGCAGCCCATCGCCTCGCATGCAGGGCATGCAGGAACAGGGATGGTGGCGGGTATGCGTGTCGCATACGATCTGGCCGCTGCTCGGCCTGCTGCTGTTTTTCGCCCTACTGGGCTGGCTCGCGCAGGAATGCGTGCCGGGTGCGAGCCATCTGCTGCAGGTCATCCAGGGGGGGAGTGCGGTTGGCTCCTTCATATCGCCTGGACCCGCCCCGTTTTCAGCTGCACTGAACAGTGGGCTATGATCGCGGTCGGCCGGGATTCGTGTCCCGGCGGTGTCACCTATCGGGAGCTTGTCGTACTGCATCTGAAACAGGGGCGCTGGATGGTCGGACGCCCACTGGGACACACAACCACTGACGAGGAAGAGCGCATGGATGTCGCTGCACGCAGGAACAGGACGTTGTTTCGTTGGATCATGGTGACGCTGCTGGCGGCGTTGTTGCCGTTTGCAGCACTGGCGCAGCCCGCAGCCGGGCAGGCCGATGGCGCCGAAGCCGCCACCGCCGCGGAAGAGGCGCAGTGCCGCGCCTGTACCTATGAGCGCATTGGAACGAAGGTCGATATCGGCCTGGTGGCACTGGTGTCGCTGCTGGTGGTGGGCCTGCTGACCGCGGCGTCGCGGGAATGGGGCACTACCTCGCAGCGCTGGACCTGCCGCACGCTGGCCCTGCTGCTGGTGGGTGTCGGTGTGGCGTTGCTGTGGTGGGCTGGCAGCGTCGTCTACCTGGGCTACAACCCGTGGCAGGAAATGGCCGCCCCCGCCGATGGCTCGCTCACCTCGACATTGCTCAGTACCTCGCCGAAGTGGTTGGCGGCACTGGTGCTGATCGGCTTGGCGCCTTCCATCTGGAAGCGCAGCGAGCGCCTGCCGGCCTGGCGTATCGGCTGACACTGGAACGGCGGCGCCGGATCACACCCGGCGCCGCCTGCGGCAATCAGTCAAAGCGCCAGCGCATGCCCGCATAGACGCCACGACCTTCGCCCGGGGTCGAGCGCGCGACATCCTTGCCGGCGTCGTCGTAACCCGGCGTGACCGTAGCGGCGTAGTGGCGGTTGCCGATGTTGCGCATCTCCACCCAGGCCTGCCAGCGGCCACCGGGTGCGTCGTAGCCGATGCGGCTGCCGAAGATCACATGGCTGTCGGCCCAGTAGCTGTTGGCGTAGTCGACGGCGATGCGCGAGGCGTATTCGGTATTGAGCGCAGCGTACAGGCCGGATGCATGATCGAAGCGCAGCTCGGCCTGGTAGGCGTGGCGCGGCAGGCCGGGCAGGCGGTTGCTGCCGAAACGCGCGTCGTGGCGGTAGCGGAAATCGCTGAAGGTATAGGCCTGGCGAAGCGACAGCCGGCCCGGTGCAGCCTGCCACAGCGTGCTGTCCAATCCGGCCTCGATGCCGCGGTGAACGGTGGGGCTGGCGTTGTTCTCGGCGATGAACAGGTTCGGCACCGGTTGCAGTTCAACGCTCAGCAGTTCGTGGTTCACGTGCGCGTAGTAGCCGGTCAGTTCCCAGCGGCCCAGCGCCGCGTCACCGCGCGCGCCCAGTTCCAGCGTGGTGGCGGTCTGGTTCTGCATCGGCACCGGCGCGCGCTGGCGGCCGGTAGACGGGCCATTGCCTGGCCCGAAGTACTGGCTCGAGCCCCAGATCATCGACCACGGGTGCGGCGCCTCCACCGAGCGGCTGAGGTTGCCGAACCACTGGGTCTGGGCGGTGTGCTGCCAGGTGAAGCCCAGTCGCGGCGCATGGTCCCAGTCGTGGTCGCGCAGGCGGCCACCGCTGCTCGGCCAGGTCACCTGCACATCGCGACGGGTGTTGATCAGTGCCAGCCCGGTCTGCATGCGCAGGCGGTCATTGAAGGTGAGGGTATTGCCGACGTGCAGCGTGCTGTCGGTGCCGTGGTGCCGGAAATCACGCGTGCGCGTGCCGGCGGCATAGCCGTTGCTGGCAAAGCGCAGCGACTCGCGCACATCGGCGTCCAGATCGTGGGTGACGCGCAGGCCGACCGTGGTTTCGCTGTCCAGGCCGAACAGCCGGTGGCGGCGGCGGTAGTCCAGCGTGGCGTTGAGGTTGGCGTAGTCCAGCTGCTGCCGGTACAGGCTCTCGTTCAAGTCCATCGGGTACGTGTGATAGACCAGCCCGGCCTGCAACGAGGAGTCTTCATCGATCTGCAGCGTGGTGACGTTGCCCACCCAGGTGCTGCCCGGCTGCGGGCGACGCGCATCGATGGCCAGGTTGGCCGCATTCGCGGCACGCGGATCGTTACGGATCTGATCGCGGGTCAGGCGACCGGGCGTTTCATGATTGGTTTCGCGGTAGCGCACGAAGAAACGCGTCTGCAGGTCGGGCGTGATCTGCCAGCCGATGTTGGCCATCGCGCCCTTGCCGTCGCCGCGCGCATGACGCTGGTAACCGTCGAATTCGGTATCGGTGTAGGCCAGGAAGTAGTCGACATCACCGCTGACGCCGCCCCAGCTGATGCCGCGCTTCTGATAGCCACGGCTGCCGGCTTCGTAGTGCAGCTGCACGCCCGCCGAATCACGACCGCTGCGGCTGACGTAGTCGATGGCACCGCCCAGCGCCAGCGCGCCACGCTCGAAGCCGTTGGCGCCGCGCAGCACTTCCACGCGCGACAGCCACAGTGGTTCCAGCAGTTCGTAAGGCGTGCCACCCGGGCCGGTCAGTGGCAGGCCGTCGATCGACACCGCAATGCCCGAGGCGTGCGCGCCCGGGCCCCGGTTGATGCCCGAGCCACGGATCGAGATCCTGGTGCCTTCGTTGCCCGGCGACTGCGCGCTGATACCCGGCTGATAGGCCAGCACATCCGCACTGGTGGATAGGCGGCTGTCGGCCTTGGCCACGTCGATGACGTTACTGGCGCCCGGCACGCGCTTCAGCGCTTCGCGCGCCTGCGCGTTGGCACCGGCGGCGGTGACCTGTACGGCGTCCAGCGTGGTGGCCTGTGGGGCGGCGGCGGCGGTGGAAGCCAGGGCGAGGGAAACAGCCAGGAACAGCAGCGACGGGTGGGGGCGGTACGACGGAAGCGACATGCGGGAATGCTGTAAACCACGAAAGTGGCGCGCAAGTTAACAGGTCGGCAGCGCCGCGTCACCCGCCGGCGGCGTATGGCCGCCCGCCGTGTTCCTGTAGAGCCGAGCCCACGCTCGGCTAATCGCGCGCAGCGCGGGTTGTCTGCCATCGCGGCGAAGATCAGCCGAGCACGGGCTCGGCTCTACAGCAGGGTTTATGGCGAGGGTTTCGCCAGCTTCTTGGCCTTCGCGTACAGCCGATCAGCCGCTTCCCTCTCCCCCAATGCAGCGTGGCACTCGGCCAGGCTGTCCCACGTGTTGGCGGACTGCGGATACAGCTCGGTGTTCAGCGCGAACACCTTCAGCGCCTTGCGTGCACCGAGGCTTTCGCGGATGGCATAGCCATCACTGTTGATCGCACGTTCCAGTTCGCCGGTGGGAACGCCATTGCTGTCGCGCAGCCAGCTACGCATCTGCGGTTTCGCATCGGTGCTGTCATCCAGCGCATAGCCGATCAGCCGCTCGGACAACACCGCATGCGGAAACTCCCCGGGCGCAACCTCCGCCATCGTGCTCTCCACCAGCGTGCTGGACCAGACATTGCGGGCGCTGCCATTGGTCAGGTACACGAACACCCAGTAACCGTTGGCCAGCGTGCCCTTGTAGGCCAACCGCGCACGAACGCGGGTGCCGCCATCATGACCGACCTGGGTGTAGCCATCGCTGCGGGTGGTATCCCAACCGGTGGAGAAGAAATTGCTGCCGCCACCGCTCAGCTTCCGCGGCTGCCAGAGTTTTTCCAGGGTCGCCGTGCGCACCAGCTTGCCGGTCGCCAGCGCCTGCAGGAAACGGTTCATGTCGCCCACGGTGGTCTGCAGGTCGGCATGCCCCCAGCCGTAGTTGGGCCAGGGATCTTCATTGGCCGGTTGCAACGCGCCATCCTTGCCGATGTACGGCACTGCCGCGCGCTCGACCGGCACGTTGGCGATGCCCCATGACGTGCTGGTCATCTTCAATGGCTGCAGGATGCGTTCGCGCGCGATGGCCGGGTAGGGCGTGCGGTAGTGTGCTTCCAGCAGCGCTGTCAGTACCAGGTAGTTGGCCTGGGTGTACTGCATGCGGCTGCCGGTGGCGAACTGCATCGGTGCCGCGCCGGCGACTTTCAGCGCAGCGGCAAGGTCAGGCGCTACACCGGGGTAGCCCTTGCTCACCCAGCGGTTATCCACCCGGCCGTAGTACTCGCCGATGCCGGAGCTGTGGTTGAGGAAATCACGCACGTGGATCGCCTGCCATGCAATCGGCAGGCCCGGCACGTAGCGGCTGGCCGGCGCATCCAGATCCACCTTGCCCTGATCGACCAGTTGCATCACCAGCGTGCTGGTCAGCAGCTTGGCCATCGACTGCGCGGCGAAGATGGTCTCGACGGTGGCAGGGGCATGGGCAGCGGGATCACGTTCACCGCTGGCGCCCTGGTAGAGCACCTGGCCGTTGTGTGCGACCAGTACCGCCTGGCCGGCAATGCCGTAGCGCTCGCGGTTGCTCTGCAGTTGGGCGTCTAGCTGAGTGGAGAGAGTGGTGGGGACGTCACGCGCCGAAGCGGGCGGGATCGCAAACAGCGTGCAGAGCAATGCGGCAGCGAGCGTGCGGTACATCGCGGTGATCCATCAGCGGTGATGGCGCATGTTGGTCACGACCGACGAGCGGGTCAAGGCCGCCGATTCCCGCATCGGGGAGAGCCGGCCAGCGGCCGGCACTACCACGTTTCGGTAGTGCCGGCCGCTGGCCGGCACCTCCGTGATCAGCCGAGGATCCCCGGCAGATCCAGTCCCTTTTCCTTCGCGCAGTCGATCGCGATGCCATACCCCGCATCGGCATGGCGCATCACGCCAGTGGCCGGGTCGTTCCACAGCACGCGGCCAATCCGCTTCGCCGCCGCTTCGGTGCCATCACAGACAATCACCATGCCGGCGTGCTGCGAGAAGCCCATGCCCACGCCGCCACCGTGGTGCAGCGACACCCACGTCGCGCCGCTGGCGGTGTTGAGCAGGGCGTTAAGCAGCGGCCAGTCGGACACCGCATCGGAGCCGTCGGCCATCGCTTCGGTTTCGCGGTTCGGCGAGGCGACGCTGCCACTGTCCAGATGGTCGCGACCGATCACCACCGGTGCCTTCAGTTCGCCGTTGGCCACCATTTCATTGAAGGCCAGGCCGAGTCGATCACGATCACCCAGGCCGACCCAGCAGATGCGTGCCGGCAGGCCCTGGAACTTGATCTTCTCGGCGGCCATGTCCAGCCAGCGGTGCAGGTGCGGGTTGTCCGGAATCAGTTCCTTCACCTTTGCATCGGTCTTGGCGATGTCTTCCGGATCACCGCTCAGTGCGGCCCAGCGGAACGGGCCGATGCCGCGGCAGAACAGTGGACGGATATAGGCCGGCACGAAACCCGGGAAATCGAAGGCATTGGACACACCTTCTTCCAGCGCCATCTGCCGCAGGTTGTTGCCGTAATCCACGGTGGGCACGCCCAGCGCGTGGAAGCCGAGCATGGCGCGGATGTGGTTGGCCATCGATGCACGCGCAGCCTTCTCCACTTCCTTCGGTGCACTCACACGCTTCTCGTCCCACTGCTCGACCGTCCAGCCCTGTGGCAGGTAGCCATTCACCGGGTCGTGCGCAGAGGTCTGGTCGGTCAGCAGGTCCGGCTTCACGCCACGCTCGAGCAGTTCGGCCAGCACGTCGGCCACATTGCCGAGCAGGCCCACCGACTTCGGCGTGCCGGCCTTGCACGACTCGTCGATCAGGCGCAGCGCTTCGTCCAGGTTGTCGGTCCAGGTATCCAGGTAGCCGGTGCGCAGGCGCATGTCGATGCTGCTCTTGCGGCACTCGACGGCCAGGCAGGAGGCGCCGGCCATCACGGCAGCCAGCGGCTGTGCACCACCCATGCCGCCGAGGCCACCGGTGAACAGCCACTTCCCGGTCAGGTCGCCGCCGAAATGCTGGCGCCCCATTTCCACGAAGGTCTCGTAGGTGCCCTGCACGATGCCCTGCGCACCGATGTAGATCCAGCTGCCGGCGGTCATCTGGCCGTACATGGCCAGGCCTTTCCTATCCAGCTCGTTGAAGTGGTCCCAGTTGGACCAGCGCGGCACCAGGTTGGAATTTGCGATCAGCACGCGCGGCGCGTCGGCGTGGGTGCGGAACACGCCTACCGGCTTGCCCGACTGCACCAGCAGGGTCTGGTCGTCGTCCAGGCGCTTGAGCGTCTCGACGATGGCATCGAAGCTTTCCCAGTCGCGCGCGGCGCGGCCGATGCCGCCGTACACCACCAGTTCCTGCGGGCGCTCGGCCACGTCCGGGTGCAGGTTGTTCATCAGCATGCGCAGCGGTGCTTCGGTCAGCCAGCTCTTGGCATTGAGCGTGGTGCCGGTCGGCGCGGCGACGGTGCGGGATGGGTCGTTGCGGGTCATGCGGCGCTCCGGTTCGTAGCGAATTCAAGGCAGGCGTTGAGCACCTGCGCCAGGGTGTGGCGCAGTGGTGCGGCGAGGTCGGGGTCGAGCGGGGTGGGCCAGCTGTGTTCGTCCACCTGGTCCGGCAGGGGGTCGTGCATGTAGCCGCGGCAGGCAAGTTCCATCTGCAGGCTATGCACGCCGCCCGGGATGTTGCTGTAGTGGCGGGTGATCCAGCCGCCCTTGAAGCGGCCGTTGCGCACCTGGCTCATGCCACTGAGCGCCAGCAGGTTCTCCACCACATCGCTCAAGGCGTTGTCGCAGGAGGTGTCCGGTGCACCGGAGGGGCCGGCGGTACCCAGGTTGAACTGCGGCAGCTCGCCTTCGAACAGGTGCGGGATGTGTGAGCGGATCGAGTGCGCGTCGTACACCACCACGGTAGCGTGGCGTGCGCGCAGGCGCGTGATCTGCGCCGCCAGCGCATCGTGGTAAGGCAGGAAATACGTGTCGCGGCGACGGGCGATTTCCGCTTCGTCCGGTTCGCGCCCGGCGTGATACAGCGGCTGGTTGTCGAAGGTGGTCAGCGGGCACAGGCCGGTGGTGTTCTGGCCTGGGTACAGCGAGACGCCGCTGGGATCGCGGTTGAGGTCGATTACCGAACGCGAAATCGCCGAGCGCACCGTGGTCGCGCCCATGCCACGCACGAAGTCGTACAGTTCGTGTACCCACCAGTCTGCGTCGCGGCGGGCCAGCCACGGTGAGTGGTAGTCGCCGAACAGGTCGTGCGGCAGCTCGCTGCCGGTATGCGGAAAGCTGACGATGAGGGGGGCGTCGCCTTCGTGCACCGTCAGCCATTCGGGTTGGGTATTCATGCCTGCGGTTCCATGGTTGGCAGCAGGTCGGTCAGGCCCTGCGCCAGCGCGCCGCTGCGCACCAGATTCGTGGCGGTCACCATGTCCGGATGGAAGTAGCGGTCTTCTTCCAGCGTCGGCACCTGCGCACGCAGGGTGGCGCGCACGGCTTCCAGCGCGGCGCTGGAGCGCAGCGGGGCGTGGAAGTCGCAGCCCTGCGCAGCGGCCAGCAGCTCGATGCCGATCACGTTGGCCGCGTTCTCGGCCATCTGCATCAGCCGGCGCGCGCCGTGCGCGGCCATCGACACATGGTCTTCCTGATTGGCCGAGGTCGGGATCGAGTCAACGCTGGCGGGGTAGGCGCGCTGCTTGTTTTCCGAGACCAGCGCCGCGGCAGTCACCTGCGGAATCATGAAACCGGAATTCAAACCGGGGCGCGGGGTCAGGAAGGCGGGCAGGCCGGACAGCGCCGGGTCCACCAGCATCGCCAGGCGGCGCTCGCTGATCGAACCGATCTCGCACACCGCCATCGCCAGCATGTCGGCCGCGAAGGCCACCGGCTCTGCGTGGAAGTTGCCACCGGACAACGCTTCGCCGGTATCGGTGAACACCAGCGGATTGTCAGAGACGCCGTTGGCTTCGATTTCCAGCGTGGTAGCGGCCTGGCGCAGGATGTCCAGCGCCGCGCCCATCACCTGCGGCTGGCAGCGCAGGCAGTAGGGATCCTGCACGCGCACGTCGTTGTCACGGTGCGATTCACGGATGTCCGAGCCCTGCATCAGCGTGCGCAGGGTGGCGGCGGTGGCGATCTGCCCGCGCTGGCCGCGGATGGCGTGGATGCGGGGGTCGAAGGGCGTGTCGGAACCCTTGGCCGCTTCCACCGACAGCGCGCCGGTGACCAGCGCGGCCTGGAACACGGTCTCGATCTCGAACAGGCCCGCCAGCGCATAGGCGGTGGAGAACTGCGTGCCGTTGAGCAGCGCCAGGCCTTCCTTCGCGCCCAGTTCGATCGGCTGCAGGCCGGCACGTGCCAGTGCGTCGGCTGCCGGTAGGCGCTCGTCACCGATGAAGGCTTCGCCTACGCCCAGCATCACGCTGGCCAGGTGCGAGAGCGGCGCCAGGTCACCCGAGGCACCCACCGAGCCCTGTGCGGGCACCACCGGCAGCACGCCCTTGACCAGCATCGCTTCCAGCAGCAGCAGGGTCTCCTCGCGAATGCCTGACGCACCCTGCGCCAGGCTGACCAGCTTCAGCGCCATCATCAGGCGCACCACGCTGGCCGGCATCGGCTCGCCCACGCCGGCGGCATGCGAGAGCACGATGTTCCGCTGCAGGGTGGCCAGGTCTTCGCGCTCGATGCGCACGCTGGCCAGCTTGCCGAAGCCGGTATTGATGCCATACACCGGCGCGCCCTTGGCGACGATGGCGGCCACCGCCGCCGCACTGGCGCGCACCACCGGCAGCGCGGCCGGGTCCAGTGCGAGCGGCGCACCGCGATAGACCTGCCGCCACTGGGCGAGAGTGACATGGCCGGGGCGAAGAACCAGGGTGTTGCTCATGTGTTGCTCCAGGAGGCAGGCAGGTCGGGCTGTCCGCGCACCACGCGCGCGTGCAGCGGGTTGAATCCAATGCGATAGACCAGGTCGGCGGGGGCATCGATGTCCCAGATCGCCAGGTCGCAGTCCATGCCCACCGCCAGGCGGCCGATGCGCTCGCCATGGCCCAGTGCGCGCGCCGCTTCACGGGTGAAGCCGGCGATGCACTCGTCCACGGTCAGGCGGAACAGGGTGGCGCCCATGTTCATCGCCAGCAGTGGGCTGGTCAGCGGCGAAGTGCCCGGGTTGCTGTCGGTGGCCAGCGCCAGCGGTACGCCGGCCGCACGCAGCGCGGCGATCGGCGGCAGGGTGGTATCGCGGGTGAAATAGAAGGCACCGGGCAGCAGCACGGCGACGGTACCGGCAGCGGCCATCGCGGCGATGCCGGCATCGTCCAGATGTTCGATATGGTCGGCCGACAGTGCCCCGAAGCGGGCCGCCAGTTCGGCGCCATGCTGGTTGCTCAGCTGCTCGGCGTGGATCTTCACCGACAGCCCGTTGGCGCGCGCCGCTTCAAAGACCTGGCGCGCCTGCGCCGGCGAGAAGGCGATGTTCTCGCAGAACACATCCACCGCTTCGGCCAGGCCTTCGGCGGCGATGGCCGGAATCATCACGTTGCACACCTCGTCGGTGTATTCCTGTGCGTCGCGGCCTGGCGGAACCGCGTGTGCGCCGAGGAAGGTGGTCACCACGTTGACTCGGCATTCCTCGCCCAGCGCGCGTGCGACCTGCAGCTGCTTGCGTTCGTCGGGCAGGGTCAGGCCGTAGCCGGACTTGATCTCGATCGTGGTCACGCCTTCGGCACGCATCGCCAGCAGGCGCGGCCGGCTTTCGCTGGCCAGCTGTTCCGGGGTGGCAGCACGGGTGGCGCGCACGGTGGAGACGATGCCGCCGCCGGCACGGGCGATCTCGGCATAACTGACGCCCTGCAGGCGCTGCTCGAATTCACTGGCGCGGTTGCCGGCGTAGACCAGGTGGGTGTGGCAGTCGATCAGGCCGGGCGAAATCCAACGGCCTTCGCCGTCGATGCGGGTGGTCGGCTGCAGGTGGGCATCGCTGCCGGCCGCGCCGACGTGGACGATGCGGCCGTCGGCGCAGGCCAGGACGCCATCGCGGATGACACCCAGCCCTTCGCCATCAAGGGTGATCAGGTGGACGTTGGACCAGAGGGTATCGACGTGCATGGCATCCACAACGCGGCTGTGCTTATATGTCTATACAATATAGGCGTCCATTTCGGGTTGTCCAGCCATGTCCGATTCGCGTTCCCCGCACAGTTTCCATGCCGCCCACGCCCTGCTGGCCGAGGGTTGGGCCCGCGATGTCCGCCTGCAGGTGCAGGACGGTCGCATCGCGGCCATCAGCACGGGGCAGGGCGCGCAGGCGGGCGACACCCGCGTCGGCATCCTGGTGCCGGGCCTGCCCAACCTGCACAGCCATGCCTTCCAGCGCGGCATGGCCGGGCTGACCGAGATCGGCGGCGGCGACGGTGACAGCTTCTGGAGCTGGCGCGAGCTGATGTACCGTTTCCTGGCCCACCTGCGCCCAGACGCGGTGCAGGCCATTGCCGCCCAGGCCTACATGGAAATGCTGGAAAGTGGCTTCACCCGCGTCGGTGAATTCCATTACCTGCACCACGACGCCGAGGGCCACGCCTACGCCAACCGCGCCGAGATGAGTGCACGGATCGCGGCGGCAGCCGAGCAGACCGGCATCGGCTTGACCCTGCTGCCGGTGTTCTATGCGCATGCCGATTTCGGCGGGGCGGCGCCGAATCCAGCGCAGCGGCGCCTGATCCACGACGTGGACGGCTTCGCGCAGCTGCTGGAGGCCGCCAAGCCGGCATTGGCCGCGCTGCCCGACGCGGTGCTCGGCATCGCACCGCACAGCCTGCGTGCGGTCACCGGCGAGGAACTGAGTGCGTTGCTGCCGCTGACCGACGGCCCGGTGCACATCCACATCGCCGAGCAGGTGCGCGAAGTGGAGGCCTGCCTGGCCTGGAGCGGCCAGCGCCCGGTGCAGTGGCTGTACAACCATGCGCCGGTGGATGCGCGCTGGTGCCTGGTGCATGCCACCCACATCACCGATGACGAGCGCGCGGCCATTGTGGCCAGCCAAGCCGTGGCCGGCCTGTGCCCGATCACCGAGGCCAACCTGGGCGACGGCCTGTTCCCGATGCAGGCATTCGCGCGCGAGGGCGGGCGCTTCGGCGTCGGTTCCGATTCCAATGTGCTGATCGACGCGGCCGAAGAACTGCGCCTGCTCGAGTACGGCCAGCGGCTTACCCTGCGCGGGCGCAACGTGCTGGCGCCGGATGCCACCCGCAGCAGCGGTCGTTTCCTGTTTGAAGGTGCACTGCACGGTGGCGCACAGGCGCTGGGCGTGGCCGCCGGCCTGCAGGTCGGCGCCAGTGCCGACATGGTTGAACTGGACGCCGCACACCCGGCGCTGCAGGCCCGACAGGATGACGCATGGCTTGACAGCTGGGTGTTCGCCGCACGTAATGGCGCGCTGCGATCGGTCTGGCGCCATGGCCGCCAGTGCGTGGCCGAGGGCCGCCACCTGCAGCGCGAGGCGATCACCAGCGCCTTCGCTGCCGCCCTGCGCGGCGTGCTGGGCTGATCGCCTCCCGCCACCGAGACCCCATTACGTGAAGGCCAGCAAGTCCGCCACGCTCAACCAGCGTATCCGCAGCGATCTGGAAAGCCGCATCCTCAGCGGAGAATGGGCGCCAGGCTTTCGTATTCCGTACGAACACGAGCTGATGGAGCAGTACGGCTGCTCGCGGATGACAGTGAACAAGGTGCTGACCGCACTGGCCGAGAGCGGCATGATCGAGCGCCGCCGTCGTGCGGGTTCGTTCGTGGCGCGTCAGCCACCGCACCTGGAGCAGGTGGCGCTGGAGATTCCCGATATCGCGATGGAAGTCGGCTCGCGGGGACATCAGTACGCCTATCGACTGCTGCAGCGCGACCTGCGCCTGGCCGATGCCGGCAATGCCGGCGAAGTGGAGCTGGCCGGCAGCGAAATGCTGCTGGCGATGCGCTGCCTGCACCTGGCCGATGGTCGCCCGCTGGCACTGGAGCACCGCCTGATCAGCCCGGTGGGCGTGCCCGAGGTGTTGGAGGTCGACTTCAGCACCACCGCCCCGGGCAGCTGGCTGCTGCAGAACGTGTCCTGGACCCGTGCCCAGCACCGCATCAGTGCCTGGGGGGCAGATACCGCCACCGCCAGGCTGCTGGACGTGAAGCCCGGTACCGCCTGCCTGGTGATCGAACGCCTGACCTGGCGTGGCGAACAGCCGATCACCCGCGTTCGCCAGGTGTTCCTGGGTGATGCCTGGGACCTGGTGGCGCGCTTCGCGCCGGGCGCGCGATAGGGATTCCATCCACGCATGGCGTGGATCTACTCTGCCGAAACGACTGTCGCCTTGAACTCTGTCGGGGCGTGTGTACGATGTGTATCGTCCCTGCATGAAGAGCAGGGACCTCATCCGGGAACTGGAAGCGGCAGGTTGGATCTGTCGTCGGATCCGCGGATCCCATCATGTATTCGTGCACCCGCAGTACCCTCACATCATCACCGTTCCTCACCCAAGGAAGGATCTGGGGAAAGGGCCGGTGCAGGCGTTGCGGAAGCTCGCAGGACTGACGTAGGAGGGCCCATGCGATATCCAGTCTTGATCGAGGCAGGCGATGAGCGCACCGCGTGGGGTGTGGTCGTTCCAGATCTGCCGGGGTGCTTCTCAGCGGCCGACACGCTTGATGATGCGCTCACTGCGGCGGAAGAGGCGGCGCTCGCCTGGATTGATGTGGCCCTGGATGAGGGGCGCTCGATTCCGACACCTTCCGCGCCGCAGAAGATCGCCGCCGAGGCATCCAAGGACCTCCGTTGGATTCTTGCGTACATCTGCATTGATCCGGCTCTGCTGGACGATACCATCGAGCGGGTCAATATCAGCCTGCCACGCCGGATCCTGGCGAGGCTGGATGCGCAGGCCAGAGCGGCGGGTGAATCGCGCTCCAGTTACATCGCCCATCTCGCGGCATTGGGCTGAGCAGGCGCCATGTGGAGCCGAGCCCATGCTCGGCTGCTGTTCGCGCGTGGCTCAACTCTGCAAAGGCATCCACGCGTGGCGTGGATCTACCAAGGGGTCGCGCATCGGGGTTCAGTAAATCCACGCCACGCGTGGATGCAGCCCCATCAGTACGTGGCGCACTGCCGCCAGCGCACCGGCTCATCCACGCCGGGGCGGGCGTTGAGCTGGATGCGCACGTTGCGCAGGGCGGGGTAGTGCAGCACTTCCTCGCAGACCTGCGGCCAGACCTTTTCCAGCTCGCCGGTGCGGTTGATCGCCAGCGTCTGCCGGGTCAGCCAGACCCCGCTGGCGATGCCGGGCTTGCCGGCCAGGGCACGGGCCAGATCGGCCTGGAAGCGCTCCAGCGTGGCGGCATCGGGGTCGGGATTGCTGCGCGCGTCGGTCGCGGGGGCGACGGCAGGCGTGGGAGCGGGGGCGGCCGCAGGGACTGCTTCGATCGGGGCGGGTGCGGCTGAAGGCGCGGCCGAAGGCGTCGCCACCACCGGTGCGGCAGCAACCGGCGCGACCTCGTCCACATGCAGGCCCTGCAGACCCAGGCCGACAAGCAGCCCCAGCGTGGCCGAACCCAGTGCGGCAATGGCAATGCGGCGCAGCGCTTCGTGCCGGGCGCTGGCGCGCACGCGCGCTTCGATGTCGCCGGGCAGGTAGGGCTGCAGCAACGGCCACAGGCGCGGCCCGTCCAGCACTTCAACCGCCTGCTTCTCGGCGGCGCCACGGCCGTCGCGTTCGATACGGCCTTCGGTCAGCAGTACGCCCCCCTTGGCGCCGGCCAGGCGCGCGGCCGCACCCAGTTCGTTCACTGCGGCGGTGCCGATGCGGTAGGCCAGGCCGTGCTTGCACGACACCAGCCATTGATTGGGGCCATCGCTGAGCAGGAAGTCGCTGCTCGGCTCGCGGGCATCTTCGGCCGGATCGATCAGCTCACGCAGGCCGCGCTGTTCGCGCAGCATGCGCTTGACCAGAACCGAGAATTCGCGCCAGTGCATGCCTGCCAGGGCCTGCAGGCCGAGTTGCATCTCCTTCTGCCGCCGCTTGATCCACCACAGATAGACAACGGCCAGGGAACAGGTAAGCAGGGCCGACAGCAGGGCCAGGATCCAGGGGAGCATGCAGGAGTAGGGCGGAAGGGGCGAAAGCGGAGAGCGACAGTGTAAAGGTCGCGGTGCCCGGCTGGGTCAGGATGTTCCTGACAGGAAGCGTGATGGAGCGCGCAGATCGGTATACGGCGGACACGAAAAACCCGCCAATCCTGAAGCCGTGAGGGGAGGGAACAAACGGCAGCCGAAGCGATTGGCGGGTTGCTCGCGATTGTCAATCAAAATTTATTGCATTGCAACAATTGCGCTCAGGGAATGCTGTCCGGCGATTGATGGCTGCCCGGGGCGGGGGCATCTGCACCCGAAGCTGCCCGGTTTTCCAGCCTGGCCAGGCGCGCGTGCAGGGCATCGATGCGGGCTTCCAGCGCGGTCACCTCGTCGGCAGTGGGTACATGCAGGCGCTTGAGCACGCCCTGTACCTGGTCATCAAAGGCCTTCTCGACCTTGTTCCAGGTGCCGGAGGCCTTCTCGCGGGCCTCGTCCAGTGAGGTTTCGACGTTGTCACGCCAGCCCGGGCCCTGTTCGCCGCTGCGTTCACGGCGGCGGGCTTCCCAGGCTTCGCCTTCCTTCACCAGGCCGTCGAAGAAGCGGCTGCCCTCGGCCTGCGCGCGCCCCAGCGCACCCAGCCCGGCCAGCCAGACCTGTTGCGCCGAATCGCTTAGCTTGCGCGAGAAGCGCTCGGCCTGGTCACCGAAAGAGGCGTCGTCGTTGCGGCGGTCGTCGTTCTCGTAGTGGTTCATCGCACTTCCCGTGGGAGTTGGGCCTGCCCCGAGAGTAGCGCGCGGTGGCGTTGCACGGCCGTGATGGCCGCCGCCAGGATTCAGCCCAGCTTTTCCTTCAGCACGCGCTGGATCTCGCCTTCGACCATGCCCTTCATCGCCGACAGCAGGAAACCGAGCTTGGCGGTCACGCGCACGGCGCCCGGCTGCAGTTCGATCGCACCGTCCACACCGCTGCCGGAGAAGTTCAGGACGTCGGCGGTCCAGGACGACTTCAGGCCGAAGCGCTCGGACAGCTTGGCAGCGACCTGTTCGATCGCGGCGCGCGCCTGTGCGTCGGGCAGGGCGTGGGCGTGGCGGACATCGATGGTGGACATGCAGGCTCCTGGCGCAGGGCGGGGATGATCAAAGAGGGCGAGCATTGTGCGCATCAAGGGCCGCCGCGCCAAGCACTCATCGTGGGTTCTTCTTCGTTGGCGACCAACCTGCTAGGCTGCGCCGCGTGCAGAACCTGCTAGTTCACTTCAGTCAGCAACAACAGCCCGACCAGCCCCTGCGGCCCGGGGTGCAGCGCATCGTGCGCCAGGCCAACGGCAGCGTGCGGCTCGGTGATGCCGGCCACGGCGCCCTGCTGCTGGCCCAGTTCTGCATGGACGATCGCGGCCTCTGGCTGCAGGTCGGCAATGGCATCCGCGGCATCCACGTCAATGGTCGACCGGTGCGCCGGATGGCCCTGCTGCGCGCGGGCGATGCGGTATACGTGGATGGCGTGGAGATGGTGCTGCAGGGCGAAGTCGAGAGCCTGCTGCAGGCGCCTGCGCCGAAGAACGAGGATGGCAGCGACGAGCAGCAACGACTGCTGCGCGGTGTCGGTGGCCTGCACCATGGCCGCAGTTTCACCCTGTCGCGGGCCCGCCTGATCGGCCGCGGCAACGAGGCCGACATCGCCATTGATGACCCGGCCTTCGCCGAACAGCATGCCCGCGTGGAAGTGCACGGCGAGCGCGTGCTGCTGCGCGACCTCGGCAGCGCCGACGGTACCCGGGTCAACGGCGTGGCCGTGCGCCACTGCTGGCTGCAGGCCGGCGACCAGGTCGTGTTCGATGGCCAGCACCGGTTCGTGCTGGAAGTGCCGCACGATCCGCGCCGGCGGCCGCTGCCCGCCGAGGACGACGCCAGCCACGAGGCCGAGCAGGCGCCGGTGCTGCCGGCCGCGCCGCGCAGGGTCCGGCGCTGGCCGTGGCTGCTGGTGAGTGCGCTGCTGCTGGCCGCACTGCTCAGCCTGCTGCTCTGGTTCGGCGCGCGCTGATCTGAATCCGCTGGGTCCGCGCGGTGGTGGGTGCCGACCTTGGTCGGCACGCTCCGTCGGCGGGCTTGACGCCTGGCAGCACACGGCTTTGGTAGGTGCCGACCTTGGTCGGCACGCTTTTTCGGCGGGCATGACGCCTGACGGCGTACGCCGACCAAGGTCGGCGACTACCGGGGCTTTGCTGCTGATCTGAATCCGCTGGGTCCGCGCCCTGGTGGGTGCCGACCTTAGATCGGCACGCTCCGTCGGCGGGCATGATGCCTGACGGCGTACGCCGACCAAGGTCGGCGACTACCAGCGCCACGCCGGCGGCGAATGGATTCCAATGAAACCAAATTTCCCTTGCCGCACTAGGCCGCAAGGCTGGTGCACTGCGGCATACTAGGGGTCTTGCCCCACAGGTGTGACATGACGCGCGCGTTCAACTTCAGTGCCGGCCCTGCGACCTTGCCGGAATCGGTCCTGCGCCAGGCGCAGGCGGAAATGCTGGACTGGCACGGTAGTGGTGCCTCGATCGTGGAAATGAGCCATCGCGGCGCGGAATTCATGTCCGTGGCCGCCGAGGCCGAGGCCGACCTGCGCCGCCTGCTCGATATCCCCGACGACTACGCGGTGCTGTTCCTGTCCGGTGGTGCCACCACCCAGCAGGCGCTGATCCCGCTCAACTTCGCCAGCCCCGGCCAGCGCGCCGACTACGTGGTCAGTGGCCATTGGGGAAAGACTGCGGTCAAGCAGGCCGGCGTCTACGTCGACGTCAACATTGCCGCCAGCAGCGAGCCCGACGGCTACCGCACGCTGCCGCCCCGCGCCGACTGGCAGCTCTCGCCCGACGCCGCCTATGTGCACATCACCTCCAACGAGACCATCCACGGCGTCGAGTTCCGTGATGTGCCGGATACCGGCGATGTGCCGCTGGTGGCGGACTTCAGCTCGTCCATCGCCAGCGAGCCGCTGGATGTACGCCGCTACGGTGTGATCTATGCCGGCGCGCAGAAGAACCTGGGCCCGGTCGGCATCGCAGTAATGATCGTCCGCCGCGATCTGCTCGAGCGCACTGGCCAGCCGCGCGCGGACATCTTCGATTACCGCTCGCATGTCGCCCGCGATTCGATGCTCAACACCCCGCCGACCTGGAACTGGTACCTGGCCGGCCTGGTGTTCAAGTGGATGCTGGCCGAAGGCGGCGTGGCCGAATTCGCCAGGCGCAATGCCGCCAAGGCGGCACTGGTGTACGGCGCCATCGATGGCTCCGGCGGCTTCTACCGCAACGAGGTCGCGCATGCGGCACGCTCGCGGATGAACATCCCGTTCTTCCTGCCCGATGCCGGGCTTGATGCCCGCTTCGTCGCCGAAGCGAAGGCTGCCGGCCTGCTGGCGCTGAAGGGACACAAGGTGGTCGGGGGCATCCGTGCCTCGCTGTACAACGCCATGCCGCTGGCCGGGGCCGAGGCGCTGGTCGCCTTCATGGCCGATTTCCAGCAGCGTCACGGCTGAGCAATGAACGGCGCGCACCGTCGGGTGCGGGTCCCGCAACAAGGAATTCCGATGGCAAGCAGCAAATCCAGCAAGAAGGCGCCGAAGAAGGCCGAACCGGCCAAGGACAGCGCGCCCAGCAAGGCGAAGGGCAAGGCCAAGGCCGCCTCGAACCCGGCACCCACCCTGGCACCGCTGGCGCTGGCCGATGTGCGCTCGAAGATCGACCAGATCGACCGTGACATCCAGAGCCTGATCGCCGAGCGCGCGCGCTTCGCCCACCAGGTCGGCAAGGCCAAGGGCAAGCTGGCCGCCGCTGTCGACTACTACCGCCCCGAGCGCGAAGCGCAGGTGCTGCGCATGGTGGTGGACCGCAATGAAGGCCCGCTCAGCGACGAGCTGCTGGTGCATGTCTATCGCGAGATCATGTCGGCCTGCCTGGCCCAGCAGGAGCCGCTGAAGATCGGCTACCTCGGCCCGGAAGGCACCTTCAGCCAGCAGGCCGTGCTCAAGCACTTCGGCCGCTCCGCGCTGGGCCTGCCGATGGCCAGCATCGAGGAAGTGTTCCAGGAAGTGGAAGCGGGCAACGCCGATTTCGGCGTGGTGCCGGTGGAGAATTCGGGACAGGGCACCATCCAGATCACCCTGGACATGTTCCTGACCTCCAACCTGAAGATCTGTGGCGAAGTGGAACTGCGCGTGCAGCAGTTCCTGATGTCGCGCAGCGGCCGCATCGAGGACATCGAGCGCATCTACGCGCATCCGCAGTCGTTCATGCAGACCTCGGCGTGGCTGCGCGCCAACCTGCCGAAGGCCGAGAAGATTCCGGTGTCGAGCAATGCCGAGGGTGCGCGTCGCGCGCGCAACGCCGACGACGCAGCGGCCATCGGCGGCGAGAGTGCCGGCCACGTGTACGGCCTGAAGAAGGTGGTCACCAAGCCGATCCAGAATGATGCCGACAACACCACTCGCTTCCTGGTGGTGGGCCGCAACATCTTCCCGACCTCCGGTCACGACCGCACCTCGGTGCTGGTGTTCATCCATGACAAGCCCGGTGCGCTGTTCGATGTGCTCAGCCCGTTCGCCCGCCACGGCATCAGCATGAACCGCATCGAGTCGCGGCCGTCGCACCACGGCAAGTGGGAATACGGCTTCTTCATCGACCTGGCCGGCCACATCGACGACGCGCCGATGCAGGCGGCGCTGGCCGAACTGGAAGCGCACTCGGCGCAGATCAAGGTGCTGGGCTCCTACCCGGTGGCCGTGCCCTGAGTGCTGCTGTGGCGGCCCTGGCCGCCGCTCCCTGATGCATCGCCGGCGCTGCCGGCGTTTACGGAACGATCGAACGATGAGCAACGCGCAACACTGGATCGCCCGCAAGGGCCAGCCGCTGCAGGGCAGCCTGACCATTCCCGGCGACAAGTCGGTCTCGCACCGCTCGGTGATGTTCGCCGCGCTGGCCGATGGCACTTCGCATATCGAAGGCTTCCTGGAAGGCGAGGACACCCGCGCCACCGCGCGCATCTTCAGCCAGCTGGGTGTGCGCATCGAAACCCCCAGCCCGTCGCAGCGCATCGTGCATGGTGTGGGTATCGACGGCCTGAAAGCGCCGGAGGCACCGCTGGACTGCGGCAATGCCGGCACCGGCATGCGCCTGCTGGCCGGCCTGCTGGCGGGCCAGGCGTTCGACTGCACGCTGATCGGCGATGAGTCGCTGTCCGGCCGCCCGATGCGCCGTGTCACCGGCCCGCTGTCGCAGATGGGCGCAAGGATCGATACCCAGGACGACGGCACGCCGCCGCTGCACGTGCATGGCGGCCAGACGCTGCATGGCATCGACTTCGCCTCGCCGGTGGCCAGCGCACAGATCAAGTCGGCCGTGCTGCTGGCCGGCCTGTACGCGCAGGGCGAAACCCGCGTGCTGGAACCCCACCCGACCCGCGACTACACCGAACGCATGCTGTCCGCGTTCGGCGTGGACATCGAATTCTCGCCGGGCGAGGCGCGCCTGCGGGGCGGCCAGCGCCTGCGCGCCACGGACATCGTGGTGCCGGCCGATTTTTCCTCGGCGGCGTTCTACCTGGTCGCCGCCAGCATCATTCCCGGCTCCGAGCTGCGCCTGAAGCAGGTCGGCCTGAACCCGCGTCGCACCGGCCTGCTGCACGCGCTGCGCCTGATGGGGGCGGATATCACCGAAGAGAATCCGGCCGAGCAGGGCGGTGAGCCGGTGTCCGATCTGGTGGTGCGCTACGCTCCGCTGAAGGGCGCGCGTATTCCCGAAGCACTGGTGCCGGACATGATCGACGAGTTCCCGGCGCTGTTCGTGGCCGCCGCCGCCGCCGAAGGCCAGACCGTGGTGAGCGGTGCTGCCGAACTGCGGGTGAAGGAATCCGATCGTCTTGCGGCGATGGCCACTGGCCTGCGCGCGCTTGGCATGCAGGTGGACGAGACCGAGGATGGCGCCACCCTGCATGGCGGGGCTCGGCTGGGGAGTGGCACCATCGAAAGCCACGGCGACCATCGCATCGCCATGGCATTCGCCATTGCCGGCCAGATCAGCGACGGCGAAGTGCGCATCAACGACATCGCCAACGTCGCCACGTCCTTCCCGGACTTCGATGGCCTGGCGCGCAGAGCCGGCTTCAACCTGGCCTGATCGGCGGATCGCGTTTTCCGGTAGGTGCCAACCTTGGTTGGCACGCCCACATCACCCGGTAGGTGCCAACCTTGATTGGCACGCTCGCATTACCCTGTAGGTGCCAACCCTGGTTGGCACGCTCACATCGTCCGGCAGGTGCCAGCCCTGGTTGGCACGCTCACATCGCCCGGTAGGTGCCAACCTTGGTTGGCACGCCTCTCCAGATAAAAGGACGGAGGCCGAAGCCTCCGTCTAAACATCACGAACCCCTCGTCCGCGATCAACGCTGTTCGGTACGGAAATCCACCGGGACCCGCACCACACTGGCCACTGCACGGCCTTCATGCATCGCCGGCTGGAACTTCCAGTTCTGCACGGCGCTCAGCACCGCGCGATCCAGGTCACGGCTGCGTTCGCCGCTGCGCGAAACAATCGCGGCATTGGTCACCTGGCCGCGGCTATCGACATTCAGGCTGGCGATCACGCTGCCCTGTACGCCATTCCGCAGCGCGGCGGCGGGGTAGGTCGGCTTGATGTTGCCTGCCAGCGGGCGCGCCTCGCGATTGCGTACCGCAGGGGCGGCCTTGCGCTGGTTGCCGACCGGTGCGGCCTGGCGGGCCGCCGGCTCCTGCGCGTCGGCGACCGGCGCCTGCTCGGGGGCGGGCAGCATGCGCTCGCCGACCGGTGCCGGCGCCACGTCTTCCTGATTCGAGTGACGCAGCCAGAGCAGCGCGGCGGCAAACATCGCCACGATCAGCGCGATCCACATCCAGGGCGACGTGGGCTTGTGCTGTTCGCTGGCGTCTTGCTGCAGCTGCGGCGAATGAAGGTCTTCGTGGGTGGTGGCGGTCATCGCAAACTCCTTCCGTCAATGGACGACGGGGAGAGTGTTGCGCGGGCCAGTGGCGGGAAGTGTCAGCGTTGCGTCAACGTCACCGGCAGGGTTCAGGTTGCCTGCCGGGAAACGTTCAGTTACTGGGTCTTGAAGTCGAACGGCACTTCAATGCTGCCCGGTACGGCCTGGCCGTTGCTCTGCGCCGGGGTGAAACGCCAGCGGCGCACGGCGTCGGTGGCGGCACGGTCGAGCTCGCGTGAGCCGCTGCGCTGGATCACCGTGGCATTGTTCGGGTAGCCGGTGGCATCCACGTCCACGCGCACCACCACGCTGCCGGTCTCGCCCGCGCGCAGGGCCGCGGCCGGGTAGGCTGGCGGCGGCGACTGGCCGGCAATCGGCATCGGCTGGCTGTTGCCGGTGGCGGCTGGCGCAGGGCTTGGCGTGGCCGGGGCCGGTTCAGCGGTGGGCGCCGGCGGCGGCGGGGCGGTTTCGACCAGCTTCGGGGCGTCGTCCTCTACCGGGGCCGGCTTGGCATCGGGCATGTCGCTGGAGCCTGCGGCGGCGGCCAGCGGTTCCGGCAGCGGTTCCACCTGCGCGGTCTCCTGCGGGGTCTGCGCGGCCGGATCGGCACGGAAGAACTCCTTGTCGCGGCCGGTCAACCAGACCAGCACGAACAACAGCACGCCCACGCCGAAGGCGATGCCGGCGATCTTCAGGGCGTTGCGCGGGATATGCACAGTGAACGACTTGGCGGACGACGAGCGGGGTGCAGACATGGAACGGACCAGTACGGAATAGCCCGATTCTGCCACGCCAGGAATGAACCGGGCGGCAGAAATCCGTATAACAAGCGATAATCCCATCCCTGATACCCACCACGACACCTGCCATGCTTGATCCAGCCCTGCTCCGCCACCAGCCCGCCGACCTCGCCGAACGCCTGCGCACCAGCCGCGGCTTCGAGCTCGACGTGTCTGCCCTGGAGTCCCTGGAGGCGGATCGCAAGCGCATCCAGGTGCGGACCCAGGAGCTGCAGAGCCTGCGCAACAGCCGTTCCAAGGCCATCGGCCAGGCCAAGGCCAAGGGCGAGGACGTCTCGGCCATCATGGCCGAGGTCGCTGCCTTCGCCGACGAGCTGAAGGCCTCGGAAGTGGCGCTGGACGAACTGCGCGAGAAGATCGAAGCGATCTCGATGGGCATTCCGAACCTGCCGGCCGACGACGTGCCGGCCGGTGCCGACGAGAACGACAACGTCGAGCAGGCGCGCTGGGGTACCCCGCGCCAGTTCGATTTCAAGGTGCTCGACCACGTCGAACTGGGCGCCCGCAACGGCTGGCTGGACGGCGAGACCGCGGCCAAGCTGTCCGGTTCGCGCTTCACCGTGCTGCGTGGCCCGATCGCGCGCCTGCACCGCGCCCTGGCCCAGTTCATGGTCGACCTGCACACCGGCGAGCACGGCTACGAGGAGACCAACGTGCCGCTGCTGGTCAACGCCGACTCGCTGCGCGGCACCAGCCAGCTGCCGAAGTTCGAGGACGACCTGTTCAAGACCGCCGTGGGCGACTCCACGCGTTACCTGATCCCGACCTCGGAAGTGCCGCTGACCAACATCGTGCGCGATGAGATCGTCGACGCCGAGCGCCTGCCGCTGCGCATGACCGCCCACTCGATGTGCTTCCGTGCCGAGGCCGGCAGCGGTGGCCGCGACGTGCGCGGCATGATCCGCCAGCATCAGTTCGAGAAGGTCGAGCTGGTCTCGATCAGCCGCCCGGAAGACAGCGACGCCGAACACCAGCGCATGACCCGCTGCGCCGAAGTGGTGCTGGAAAAGCTGGGCCTGCCGTACCGCAAGGTGCTGCTGTGCACCGGCGACATGGGCTTCTCGGCGGTGAAGACCTACGACCTGGAAGTCTGGCTGCCGTCGCAGGAAACCTACCGCGAGATTTCCTCGTGCTCGAACTGTGGTGACTTCCAGGCCCGCCGCATGCAGGCGCGCTGGCGCAACCCGGCCACCGGCAAGCCGGAGCTGGCGCACACGCTGAACGGCTCGGGCGTGGCCGTTGGCCGCGCGATGATCGCGGTGATGGAGAACTACCAGAACGCCGACGGCAGCATCACCGTGCCGGAGGCCCTGCGCCCGTACATGGGTGGCCTGGAAACCATTGGCTGATAGCCGGCGCTGCGCGCCGCCGCCCGAGCATGGGCTCGGGCGCTACAGATCTGTGTAGAGCCGAGCCTATGCTCGGCTCTCCTTTATGGCCCGCAGCTTCTCCAGCGGCACCCATCCCGGTTCGCCGTTCTCCGGCACGCACCATGCCCAGCCATTGAGCGTGCGCATCCCGCGCAGCGTCTGCCCGGGGTCCACATCCAGTTCGCGCGCACAGTAATCCTGCGTGGCAAACGCGCCACCCTGCGCATCGCGGCCGATCACCGGCGCCGGCACGAATCCGGGCTGCTGCCCCTCGGCCTCGCAGAGGAACCAGTCGTCCCAGCCCTCCGGGCCTTCATAACGTTCGCCCACCACCAGCGCCTGGCCGCGGCGCAGGATGATCGGGTGCGGAAATTCGCTGCGGTGCGCAGCCGTCACGATGTAGTTCATGCCCCCAGCCTAGCGCGCCGCAAAAGAAAACGGCCCCGCACAGCGGGGCCGCCAGGGTGGGCCGGGAGGGGGAGGGGATCCCGGCCCGCGTTCAGCGCCCAGACGAGGAGAGAGGGGCGCCGAACGTTGGAACGCGTTACGCCGCGACGGCTTCGGCCGCTTCGTGCGACGGCAGCGCCGCCAGCGCACCGGCGATGGCGTCTTCACGGTGCTGCGGCGAGTAGGCGATGCCCTCGGCGCGCACGAACTCGACTTCGTTGATGCCCATGAAGGCGAACACCTGACGCAGGAACGGCTCCTGGAAGTCGGCCGGCGAGTCGGTATAGATGCCGCCACGGCTGCTGGCGATGATCACCCGCTTGCCACCGGCCAGGCCCACCGGGCCGTTCTCGGTGTACTTGAAGGTGCGGCCGGCCACGGCCACGCGGTCGATCCAGGCCTTCAACGTGGACGGGATGCTGAAGTTGTACATCGGCGCGCCGATCACCACGATGTCGGCCTCCAGGAACTGCTGCATCACCTGTTCAGCATCGGTCGCTTCAGCGGCGTCGGTCTTGGCCAGCGAGCTGCTGCGCAGGTGCGGTACCGGATTGGCGTCAAGATCGCGATAATCGACCTGCAGGCCGTCGATCTGGCTGGCGAGGCGGGCGACCACGGCGGCCGACAGCTGGCGCGAGACGGAGTTGTCGCCAAGCACGCTGGCGTCGAGATGCAGAAGCTTCATGGCAGTCACCTATGTTCTGGGAGGAAGGGGCGGGGTGGCCCCGCCGACGGAGAGAACAATAGGTTGTTGCAAAGGCGGAATAAAGGTGATTGAATGCCACGTATTGTTCTAGATATGGAACTCGGGCATGCATGACCTGAATGACCTGTACTACTTCGCGATGGTGGTCGACCACGGCGGATTTGCCGCCGCCGAGCGGGCGCTGGGTATTCCCAAGTCGCGACTGAGCCGCCGCATCAGCCAGCTGGAAACCGACCTGGGCGTGCGCCTGCTGCAGCGCTCCACGCGCCGTTTCGCGGTCACCGATGTCGGCACCAGCGTGCACCGCCATGCGCAGACGATGCTGGCCGAAGCGCAGGCCGCACGCGAAGTAGTGGACCGCCTCAGCGCGGAACCGCGCGGCGTGGTGCGCGCCAGCGTGCCGGTGTCACTCGCGCAGATGCAGCTGCCCAAGCTGCTGCCCAAGTTCCTTGAGCAGTATCCGAAGGTGCGGTTGCAGCTGAACATCAGCAACCGCCGCGTGGACATCATCAACGAAGGCTACGACGTGGCCCTGCGCGTGCGTTCGCGCCTGGACGACGACGGCAGCCTGGTGATGCGCAGCTTCGGCCAGGTGCAGGAACTGCTGGTGGCCAGCCCGAAGTACCTGGACCGCGCCGGCCGCCCCAAGGACCCGGAAGAGCTGACCCAGCACGTGACCCTCAGCATCAGCGAAGACGAAGCCCGCCAGCGCTGGGAACTGCATGGCCCGGAAGGCGAAGTGCGCCGGGTCGACCTGCAGCCCCGCGTGGCCGGCTTCGACTTCCCGCTGCTGCAGAGCATGGTGAAGGACGGTTTCGGCATCACCATGCTGCCGGAAACCGTGTGCGCCGACGCCGTGCGTAATGGCGAGCTGGAAGTGGTGCTGCCGGACTGGTCGCTGCCGCAGGGCGTGTGCCACGCCGTGTTCGCCTCGCGCCGCGGCCTGCTGCCGGCGGTGCGCGTGTTCATCGACTTCCTGGCCGAGCACCTGCCGCCGCAGCTGGAGGCCTCGCGCCTGGATTGCGGTGGCGCCTGTGAAAAGGCCAAGGAGCGGATCAAGGCCAGTGCACTGGGTGCGCTGGCGGTGGATGCCGGCTGAGAAGGCGGGTAGGTAGCGCCGGGCCATGCCCGGCGTTGCTGTATTCCGGCGCCGATCAGTTCCGGCCGAACAGCCGGTCCCAGAAACTACGGCGTCGCGGTGCGGCCGGTGGCGGTCCGGCTGCAACGACGGGCGCTTCCAGCACCGCCATCAGCTCCGCGCTGCGCGGCTTCTTCAGGAATCGCGCATAGTCCAGATAGCTGGTCACCTTGCTCATGTGCAGGCGTTCGGGCATTGCCGGCAATGCGCCGCCCTGCAACAGCACCCGCAATGCCTGCGGACGATCCAGGCGGATCGCCTCGTACAGGGCGGTGCCGCCACAGCCCGGTTCGATCAGGTTGGCGCGCTGCGGCGCATCCTCCAACAGGGTTTGCAATGCCTCCGCGTCGTCTCGTTCTACTGCAGCCACCAGCCGCGCCAGCGCCTCGGCTTCCGCAGCTGGCAGGTTGTCGCGATAGGCCTGGTCGGCAATCTCGCGCTCGTCGCGCCCATCGCCGCCCTGGATGCACAGGAAATCGGTGACCAGGGCGACCGGAATGCCGGACGTATCCAGCGCCCAGTAGCTGGGATAGACACCGTCGCCCCAGCCGCTGGTGAACACCACCAGGCCGTGCGGCGAGTCCTCGCCCCAGGGGCGATATTCGGCGCCTTCATCCAGGCCATCGTGGTCGATCAGTGCATCCGACCATTCACCGTCTTCGTCGCCATCGGCCCGTTCGATCAGGGCCAGCAGCGCCTGCTGGGTGTCGGTGTCCATGAAGCAACCGATGCCAGCGTCGACCGGGTAGCCGATGAAGCTGTCCTCATCCAGTCCGGTCAGGTCCTGCGTGGTCCAGCGCGCCATCTGCCAGTGCAGGGCGGTCGCGGTGAGAGCTTCGCGTGGCTTGAACCAGACCACGGCCAACGCCGGGCGGCCGCTGTGCACGATGATCTCGACCGGATGCCGGCCCAGCGGGGCGGTGTAGTCGGCCAGCGCAGGCGCCTCGGCCTGCACCAGCGGATCGCAGACCACCACGTGCCCGCTGCTGACCGGCAGGTGCCCGGCGAAGGTGCGGTGCAGGGCCACAGCGGCCAGCTGGGTGTCGTCCAGCAGGCAGGTGCGCAGGTTGGCCAGATCGAGATGGGCCATGGCGGCTCCGAGTGCGGTGAAGGCCCCCACCGTGCCGGATGCGGAGGGCAGGGGCAAGGTGGTCTTGGGCAAATGCCCTTCACGTGCGAGAATACGGCGCTGCCCGGGCGACCGGGACCCGATTGGAGAGATGGCCGAGCGGTTTAAGGCACCGGTCTTGAAAACCGGCGAAGGGTTAAACCTTCCGTGGGTTCGAATCCCACTCTCTCCGCCAAGAAGTTCAGAAGAGCCCCTGGAAGCAGGGGCTTTTCTGTTTCTACGGCCCTTGCTGGCCAGCCATCCGGCAACCAAGGTCAGGTGAACGAATGAACCGGTGCATTCCTCTGACCCAACAGGGAATTGCTTCATTCAAGGACGTAATCGTTGCAGGTGCACAAGCGCTGACGTTGGCGCCGGGCAATTTGAATGTGCCAGACACCCGCGCTAGGCTTTGGATGCCCAAGGAGGGCGACCAACGGAGTCATGGCATGAAGATTGGATTCAAGCTTTCTGTTGCTGTTGCGGCCTGTGCGTTGACCTTTGGAATCAGCAGCGCCACGGCGAAAGCCCCTGGCCCATGTTCCGTCTGCGAGGTCCAATACGTTGCGTGCGAGGCGTCAGGTACAAACTTGAGTATCTGTACCCGCAACTATATGCAATGCCTGCGTCTGAACGGCTGCATTATCCCGTAGCAGGGCGCGGCGGGGACGTGTGGGGACCTTGAGATACCCTGCAGCCTTGCCACCGTCCAGACAAAAGCCTCGGTCCTGCCGGGGCTTTTTCGTTTCCGGAAACGCCATGGCGCGCAGCGTGCCGCGGGCGAAGCTGAGACAGTGCCTATGTGTCCTGACGTAGGCAGGCATATGTGGAGGGAGCGGCATTCAGCCCCGACGCCCACCTGTTGGCTTGTTGTGGCACAACGGGTAACTCGAGCACGACCGGAAAGCCCCATGTGGCCCATTCCGGTCCACGAATACGCCCACCTTGCACACCGGGCAGCGCTCATCGTGGATGGCCGCGCCTGAAATCGCGGTTACTTCCACTGCCCCGTCCTTCACCAGCTCATCCAGGAATGGCGAGTGCTTGCCCTGCAGGGTGAACATCGCGACCGACCGTCGCGCACGCGTCAGCGCGACATAGAACAGGCGCCGTTCTTCGCTCAGCGGATAGGTATCGCCGTCCGGCATTGCCAGCGAAAGCACCGGGTCATCCGCGCGCAGGCTCGGGAAGCTGCGGTTGATCATGCCCGGCAGGATCACGTAGTCCGCCTCGCGCCCCTTCGATCGATGTGCGGTAAGGAACTCGACGTCCATCGTGCTGCCGAAGGCCGTCTTCCAATCCGAAGGCATCGCACCGCGATCCGCGCGATACCGCCCCAGAACAAAGACCGTCACGCGCCCGGTGCGGCCCTGCGGCACTGCACCTGACAACAGTTGCTGGTGCAGCTTCGCAAGGTACTGGCGAACGCCATCCTGCACCTCCTCACGCCGGTTCACCTGGAACGCCTGCAGCACCGGGCCCATGGTCGGCGCAGCAGAGCGAACTTCCTTGGCGATCTGCGCGGGGTTGCGGCTGATGAAGCGGCTGGACACATCACACAGTGCCTGTGGGCAGCGGAACGTCTGCTCCAGTTTCAGCACCTGGCCATGGCCCATCCATTCGCGGAATCCAGTCATCACCGCAACGTCGGCGCCAGCGAAGCGATTGATCGATTGCCAGTCATCGCCCACCGCAAACAGATGGCGGCCCGGTTGGCTGACCAGCGCACGGCAGAGGCGCGCGCGGGCGCGCGATGCGTCCTGGAATTCGTCGGCCATCACCAGTTCGTAGGGCGATTCATAGTGGCCCTGTTCCAGCAGCCCGGCCGCCATGTTGAGCATGTCCTCGAAATCGATGCTGCGCTCGTCAGCCAGTGCGTTGTCCCAGGCCCGGAAAACCGGCCCGGCGATCTCCAGGAAGCGCCGGTAGCGTTCCTTGAACTGATCCTCGGGCATCTGCCGCAGGCGCGCCGCCATATCGTCCAGTGTCAGGCAGTTGCTCTTGGCATGGGCAATGAAGGTGCGCATCAGGCCAATCAGGTCTGCGTCCGGCATCGGCTTGGCGCCTTGATCAGGCAGCTCGCGGTCCGGGTTCGGGTCGAGCTCGACATCAGACGCGCCAAGCCGCTCGGCAAGATGCTGCAGGGCCTGTCCACTGCGCAGGCCAAACGACGTCGTCTCGACCAGAGCGGTGCCGCGCGCCACATGCTGCTGGCGCTTCCAGTGCATCCCTTCGCTGTAGTTGGCAAAGTGCTTCGGCGGCTGGCCATCGGCATCCAGCGCAAAGTGCTCGTGATACAGCTGGGCGTCCGGATAGTAGAAGTCCGGGCGATACTGGCGATGGGTGTCTGTCGCGGTATCGAATTCGTAGCGCCGCTCGTAGTCGTACGCCACGCCGTTGTAGAACAGCCAATCGGCGATGACGCACTCCTCCAGGCTCTTCACCCGCTCACCCTTCAGGGTGCGGATGTAGGGCGTGCCATCGCGGTCGTAACCATCGGCCATCATGTCGGCACCGAACGGCGGCAGGTCGCGCCCGAACACCAGGCGGAACATGTCCCACTGGGTGCGGAAATGGGTCGAGTGGTCCTTCAGGTCGTCCACCAGTTCGGCCAGCTTGTTGAAGCCCAGCGTCGCGTCGACCGCCCATTCCGGGATATCCGGCTTGCGCCCTGTGGCTTTGGCGATGATGGACAGGCCCAGGGCGTGGAAAGTCCGGGCTTCCACCACGGTGTCGCCCATGCCGAGCCGGTCGAAGCATCGCTGCGCGCGCTCCTCCAGCTCCTGGGCGGCGTCCTTGTTGAAGGCGAGCATCACGATCCGTTCGGGTTCGACAAAGCCGCGGTCGATGGCATACGCGGCCTTGGCGACCATTGTGGAGGTTTTCCCAGAGCCGGCCGCGGCCACGACCTGTACCCGGTTGTCGAAGCAGATGACGGCGTGGGCTTGTTCCTCGGTCAGGGGCTTGCTCTCGATCCGGTCCAGGAAGTCCTTGGCCAGCACCCGCTCGCGCTCTGCCATGGTCGCGTTGGCCTCGGCCCAGACGGCGGGCCAATCCAGCTGCCAGTCGTGCAGGGCGTCCAGCGCCATGCGGTGGCCGGGCGCGTGCAGGTCGTCGTGCACCTCCTCGTCGAGGAACAGCTGCTCCAGCTCGGCGGGCGGCAGGGGCAGGGCGGGGCGGTCGGCCAGCAACGCCTGCTGCTGTTCGTGGGTGATCCAGCGGCGGCCGGTGGTGCCTCGGTCGGTAAGCGCGTCTGCTTCGGCCAGCCACGCCTGGATCTCCGCCAGAGCGCGCTCAAACAGTGCTTTGCGCCCCCGCCTGGAGCGCGCGAAAAGCATATGCTGCACGGCAGCCGCAAGCCGGGAGCCCTGGCTGTTGGGCAGCCCATCCACGGACAGTGCTTCACCGTGCTCGGTCGTCAGTTCGACCCGGGACCAGAGCACGCCGCGAACGACCCGCACGCTGTGTTCGTTCGCCACATGCTGGTGGTATTGCCTGCCGTCGATCAAAAGCGCGAGCTGTTCGCCATCCAGCTGCAACTGCCAGTCCGGCGAGCGGGTCACACGCTGGCCCCAGCCCGAGGGGCGCCATTCCATAGACATCCAGATACTGCCTTGCGTACGTCACCGGGCGTAAAGTGCCCTTGCCGCCCCATGATAAGGCCGCTTGGCATGGCACGCTGGGTTTCCGGTCACTCGCGCACGCGCGCCAGCGATGGCATTGCACCCTCGCCGGCGCGGCAGGCGTCAGGCGTTCACATCCACGACAATGCGGCCACGCACCTTGCCGGGGATGATCTGCTCATAGACATCCAGCACCTCGGCGAGGCCGATCTGCTGCACGGTGCTTTCCAGCTTCTGCGGGTCCAGGTCGGTCGCGAGCCGATCCCAGGCGCGCTGGCGAACCTCTTGTGGGGCATTCACCGAATCCACGCCCGCAAGGGTCACATTGCGCAGGATGAAGGGCAGCACCGAGCCGTGCAGTGCATCGCTCTGGGCCAGGCCACAGGCGGCCACGGCACCGCGGTACTTCGTTTCGGCGATGGCATTGACCAGCGTTGGGCCGCCGGCCACATCCACCACGCCGGCCCATCGCTCGGCACTCACCGGCCGCTCGCGCGGCTCCGAGAGCTGCGCACGATCGATGATCTCGGCCGCACCCAGGTTGTGCAGATACTCGGCGTGCTCCGGCCGCCCGGTGGCGGCCACCACGCGATAACCCAGCTTTGAAAGGATCGCCACCGCAATCGAGCCGACGCCGCCGTTGGCACCGGTAACCAGCACATCGCCCTGTGCAGGCGTCACCCCTGCATGCTCCAGGGCCAGCACGCACAGCATCGCGGTATAGCCAGCGGTGCCGATGGCCATGGCGTCGCGGGTGCTCAGGTTGCCGGGAATCCGGTTGAGCCATTCGCCGCGTACGCGGGCGCGCTGTGCCAGGCCGCCGTGGTGGCCCATGCTCAGGTCCCAGCCATTGAGCACAACGCGGTCGCCTGGCTTGAAGTCGGGCGTGCTGGATTCCAGCACCACGCCTGCCAGATCGATGCCGGGAATGAGCGGGAACGTCCGGATGACCGGACTCTTGCCGGTGAGGGCAAGCGCATCCTTGTAGTTGAGCGTGGAGTACTCGACCTGTACCAGGACGTCGCCGTCCACCAGGTCGGCTTCATTGAAATCGACCAGTTCCGTGGATACGCCGTCGTTCGTCTTGCGGGTCAGCAGTGCCTTGAAACTCATGGTGGGGGCTCACGTTCAGTGGATGGCCCCATGCTAGGCTCGCACCGTTATCGCAACAAGAACGACGATTTCCCGTAGGTACTATGGTTTTCCGGAGTATGCATGCGTAGCAAGCGTTGGGATGGCAAGAGCGGTTGCGCGGTGGAAGTCACGCTGTCGGTGATCGGCGGCGTGTGGAAGCCGATCATTTTGTTTCACCTGATGACCGGCAAGCGGCGTTTCATGGAATTGACGCGACGGGTGCCCAATGCCACCCAGTCCATGCTCACCAGCCAGCTGCGTGAACTGGAAGCCGATGGCGTGGTGATCCGCCACGTGTACCCGGAAGTGCCGCCGAAAGTGGAATACGAGCTGTCCGAGTTCGGGCGCACGCTGGTACCGGTGCTGCTGGCCATGCGCGAGTGGGGTGAAACCTATCGTGGCTATCAGAGCACCCAAGGCGATAGCTGAAGGCTGAGCGGCGTTGCGCTTGCCGCATGCGGGTTTCGCGAACGCCCACAGCCAGCGGCGGGTCTTTGGCACCGGCAGCGCGCATGTCGTATACGGCTGGACAGGGCGTCCGGAAAGTACGCGTCGATAGGAGTCGCCTGCTGGCGAAGAACGCCAGTCAATGGACAACTCGAAATCCACTGACGCAACCAACGTAGCGACGTGATCGATCAGGATTTCCCTGCTTTCCACCGCCGGTTCAGGGCGGTAACCATGGCCGCGCCAAGGCATTCGCCGTGGCCGGGATTGGCGTCCCGAACTTACGTAGTACAAGGCGTCGTAGTTGCAACGTATGTTGCGATCACGACAATGCACCTTCTGTCAGTTCATGGCGGATGGTGCGTGGGGGTCTTAGGGCCCGTCGGCTTTCGTACTACGTATCCGGCACGCCAACCCGCACCGTCCGCCACCTTGCATCTGCAGGTGGCCACATCGTGAGGTTGCCGTCATGCCCGAACGTCTTCCCGACCATCCCCGCCTGCACGCGCTGCTGGGTGCCGCTGTACTTGATCTTCCCGCTGCCTTGGCCGAAACGCTGGAGGACGCGCTCCGCGAATCAGCCGAGTTCGTCACCCCATCGGCATTCTTTGCACACCTGAAAGGCCACGGCAGGAACCTGCGCGCTGATGGCGAGGCCTGGAGTGAAATGTGCCTGAGCCCCGGCCGCGCCTTCGACATGGCCCTGGCGACCCGCAGCGTTTCGGGCATCACGGCGTTGACCGCGGTGCTGCATGCCGCGCATGTGGCACGGGAGAACGACGATCCTGCCTGCTGTCCCTCCGCCGCCGTGGTCGAAGGTCTGTTCAACGCCTGCCAGGCGCTGTCGCTGCAGGTGGAACGCTGCCTGGTGCCGTGAAGGGCTGCGACGCGGTTCCTGTTCCGTTGACGCCCGGTTCCCTATAGTGGCGCTGGAACCCTGCAATGGAATGCCCATGCACGTGATGTCCCCCGGCCGTTGCCTGACGCTTGCACTCGCCGTCGCAACGAGTGCCAGCGCGTGTGCACGGCCGCCGTCCACCGAACACGAAAGGAATCCCGCCATGTCCGGCGCACCCCAGACCGGCCGCACGATCAACGGCCACACCTATACCGATGCGCCCGTGGACGTGAAGCTCGGGCCGAACACTTTCCGCATTCCGGCCAACTACCTGGACAGCCAGATCGCACCGTGGCCCGGCGAGGGCGTGACGCTGGTCATCGAGTGGCCGGACATGAAGCCGACGCCGCCGGGTGCCCGGGCCAATCCGCGTACGAATGATTTCCGGAAGGAGATTGCTGTTCGTATCAACTACATCGATCGCATTCCAATTGAGACTTCGCTTTCAAGGCTTTCCTCAAATGAAGCCATCACGGAGGAGGGTTCTGTGGAAAGGGAGGATCCCAGGGACCGTCTCGATCAACGCGTTGCACAGCCGGAGACCTTGGGCCTGACGCCCTATGCAATCGATGAAGCGAAGATGGTGTTGTACGCGAAGAAGTACGAGGCCCGGTATGGGAAGCCGCCTGTCCGCAATCCGGCATTCGAGCGCGACTGGTATGTTGCACGGGACGGTGCTGGGGGACTGACAAGCTTCATCAAGTGCGATAGCGCAACGTTCCTGGGGGACGGAGTGCGCCTGACGCAGGACGAGGTCATTGATCTGGACGATCCTGTGGCTGCCGGATGCGTTCACTACTTTGTCGATATCTCTGACAGCCTATCCATCTCCCTGCATTACAAGAGAGCTTTCTTGAAAGACTGGAAACGCATGGAAGATGCTGTTCGCGATGTTCTTGCTGCAGCACGGACGCGCTAAACGACGAGGCTCAAGGAGAAAGCAATGAGCGGCCTGACCCAGAAGGACATCAGAATCCTCATCGATTATGCAGATGCCGGTAATCGTGAGCTGTACTGGAACTACCTGTCGCAACTGCCGGGTTCGGACGGCTACGGTACGCTGGCGCTAGGTGTGGTACGTAATGACAGTTTGCCTGGGCGCGTGGCCAATGCCTACGCGCAAAGCCATGCCAGATCTCAGAATGACGAAGGTTCGCGCTTTCCAAATGCCGAGCTGAGCGAGCGCCAGTGGGAAGCATTCGGGCGGACACTGCTGCGGGAAGATCTGGAGCTTCGACAGGCGTGGATGGGAAACGGACGTGCGGATCTCGCGCTGAATCTGCCCGGCGCTGACGTCATGCTGGCTCATGACCGCGCTTTCGAGCAGCACAGACTGGACCCCAATTGCTGGACTCCTCGAGTGCTCCTGCAAGCCGCCTCGGACAAGAGCGGCCCCGCGAAGCTGGAGCAGATCTGGACCAACATGCTCAACAACGACTACGCCGGCGGCCCGCGCGTAGGCAACACCAGTGTCGATGCCATCAGCCAGATGGGATGGACGAAGGGCGGGCAATACCTGACCCGGTTGAGCGTGCTGGAAGCCACCCAGGCACTGGAAGGGCGCTCGGCGGTCGATCCGAACGTCATCGGTGGCAACAGCTACTACGCGATGTACTTCGAAGCGGACAGGAAGTGGGCCAGTGTCAGCGCGGGTGGCGGCCATATGTCGATGCGGGAGATCACTGACCCCGCCCGTATCGCCGAACTCAACGACGCGCGCGAGGTTCGTCTGGAACGGCAGGAAAAGCGAACCCAGTTCCACCCGGACGACCCGTACCGGACCATCACCCGCAGTCCGCTTACCGCAGCCGTGGACGACGTGCGGGATCCCGCGCAGGCCCCGACCCGTCTGGCCGACATTGGTCCTGGCCACCGTGAGTACGCCTTGATGCAGCAGGTGCGCGAAGGCGTGGCCGCGATCGATGCCAGCGCGGGACGTACCCATGATGAGAACAGCGAGCGCCTGGTGGCGAGCGTGATGGCCTTGGCGCGTCACAACCAGCTTGAACGTGCCGACCATGTCCTGCTGAGCGCGCAGACCGCCGATCATCCGGCCGGCCGCAACGTGTTCGTGGTGCAGGGCGAGTTGAATGATCCGGCGCATCTGCGGGCCTCCATGCCCACGGACCGGGCGGTGCAGACGCCGGTCGAGCAGTCACTGCAGGCCCTGCAGGCAGTGGGTGCGGAACGTGAACAGGCACACGCGCAGCGCCAGCAGCAGGAGGTCGATGCGCGGGCGCGCGACACCCCGGCCATGCGGATGGCCTGACCGGCCCCCCGGGTGAGCCGGTCACGGGCTCGGGTCTAAAGTGGTTTTCGCCTAGGCCTTTAAGCCTTGGGGCGCGGACCCTTCGTTCGCCTCCGCAGTTTTACCTATAATCGATTGGGAACTCTGCAATGGAATGCCCATGCACGTGATGTCCCCCGGCCGTTGCCTGACGCTTGCACTTGCCGTCGCGGTGAGTGCCGGCGCGTGTGCGCGGCCGCCGTCCACCGAACACGAAAGGAATCCCGCCATGTCCGGCGCAACGCAGACCGGCCGCACGATCAACGGCCACACCTATACCGATGCGCCCGTGGACGTGAAGCTCGGGCCGAACACTTTCCGCATTCCGGCCAACTACCTGGACAGCCAGATCGCACCGTGGCCCGGCGAGGGCGTGACGCTGGTCATCGAGTGGCCGGACATGAAGCCGACGCCGCCGGGTGCCCGGGCGAATCCGCGTACGAATGATTTCCGGAAGGAAATTGCTGTGGCGATCGACTACATCGATCGTGCGCCAATCGAAACATCATTGGAGCGATTGTCCTCCAACCAGGCATCCGCCGAGGAAGGATCGGTGGAGCGAGGGGATCCTCGGGATCGACTCGATCTGCGTATTGCGCGGCCCGACGTCATGGGACTGACGCCTTACGCCATTGATGAAACGAGGATGGGGATTTTCTCGAAGGAGTACGAGGCACGCTATGGAAAACCGCCCACCCGTAATCCTGCCTATGAAGATGACTGGTACATCGCGCGCGCTCCCAACGGCAGCCTGACCACATTCATCAAATGCGAAAGCACGGCGTTTCGGGGGGATGGCGTTCGCCTGCAGGGCGATCAGGTCATCAGTGAGCAAGGGCAAGCCGCTGCGGGGTGCTTCCACTATTTCTCGGATGTGGAGAACAAGCTTTCCATCTCGCTGAACTACAAGCGGGCCTTCCTGGCGGACTGGAAGCGGATGGAAGATGCGGTGCGGGATCTTCTCGCGCGCTCCCGCGTCCGGCAGTGAGTGCATTCAGGAGCAGGCGATGGGCGGATTGACGCAAGAGAATCTCAGGATTCTGGCCAGCTATGCCAAGGCCGGAAACCGTGAGTTGTACTGGAACTATCTGTCGCAGCTGCCAGATGCGGATGGCTATGGCACGCTTGCGCTGGGTGTTGTTCGCAACGACAGCCTGCCAGGCCGCGTTGCAAACAGCTACGCACAGGATTACGCCCGAGATCAGGAAGGCAAGGGCTCCGGCTTTCCCGATGCGCAGCTGAGCGAGCGGCAATGGGAGATGTTTGGGCAGACGCTTCTGCGCCAGGACCTGGAGCGACGCCTGTTCTGGATGGAGCAGGGGCGTCCCGAATTTGCACTGAATCTTCCCGGCAAGGATGTAATGCTGGCACACGACCGGGCATTCGAACGGCATGAACTCGATCCCAACTGCTGGACGCCGCGCGTGTTGCTGCAGGCGGCTGAGCAGAAGAGCGGCCCCGAGAAGCTGGAACAGATCTGGACCAACATGCTCAACAACGACTACGCCGGCGGCCCGCGCGTAGGCAACACCAGTGTCGATGCCATCAGCCAGATGGGATGGACGAAAGGCGGCCAGTACTTGACCCGGTTGAGCGTGCTGGAAGCTACCCAGGCATTGGAAGGACGCTCGGCGGTCGATCCGAACGTCATCGGTGGCAACAGCTACTACGCGATGTACTTCGAAGCGGACAGGAAATGGGCCAGTGTCAGCGCGGGTGGTGGCCACATGTCGATGCGTGAGATCACCGATCCGGCCCGCATCGCTGAACTCAACGACGCGCGGGACGTTCGTCTGGAACGGCAGGAAAAACGTACCCAGTTCCACCCGGACGACCCGTACCGGACCATCACCCGCAGCCCGCTGACCGCAGCCGTGGACGACGTGCCGGATCCCGCGCAGGTAGCGACCCGTCTGGCCGACATTGGACCCGGCCACCGTGAGTACGCATTGATGCAGCAGGTGCGCGAAGGCGTGGCCGCGATCGATGCCGGCGCCGGGCGTACCCACGACGAGAACAGCGAGCGCCTGGTGGCGAGCGTGATGGCCTTGGCGCGCCACAACCAGTTCGAACGCGCCGACCATGTGCTGCTGAGCGCGCAGACTGCCGATCACCCGGCCGGCCGCAACGTGTTCGTGGTGCAGGGCGAGTTGAATGATCCGGCGCATCTGCGGGCCTCCATGCCCACGGACCGGGCGGTGCAGACGCCGGTCGAGCAGTCACTGCAGGCCCTGCAGGCAGTCGGTGCGGATCGTGAACAGGCACACGCGCAGCGCCAGCAGGAGGTCGATGCGCAGGCGCGCGACATCCCGGCGATACGGATGGGCTAGGGTCCCGGCCTGTCGCAGCTTCGCCTCACGCGGTCTTTGCAACTCGGTGCGCGGGCATTGCTAAGTTCGCTTGGCGACCGACGCGTACCAGCCGGGTAGATGTCCGCCTGGGTGAATGCCATTTCACCGCTGCGGTAGCCGCCCACTTTGGTGGGCATTCTGGCCCTGGCGCGCGGTGACGCAGCCGTGCCCACCAAGGTGGGCACCCACCAAGGCGATGTGGATTGGCATCCAGTACCGGGGCGCTACCTCGCCGGGGCGTCTGCCGTCTGCGCGGCCACCATGGCCTGCTGCATCTCCTTCAGCGACAGATAGCCATCACCATCGGTGTCCAGGCCCGCAAAGTACTTCGCAATCTCCGGCACCAACGTGGCTTCATCCTTGCTGATCCTGCCATCCTTGTTCGTGTCCATGGCACTGAACGCGGCGTCGATCGAATCGGCCTGCTTGCTGAAGCGCCCCTGCTGGAATCTGGTGTATTCGGCCTTGTCGACGCGCCCATCCTTGTTGGTGTCCATCGCTGTGAACGTGGAATCGATGTAGGCCTGCTTCGGGTCAGCCGGCGCGGCCTGGGAGGCCAGCGGAGCGGCGCACAATGCGATCAACAGAGCGGTCTTCTTCATGGGTCGTATGTCCTTGAGATGTGCAGGTCAGCGGCAGGGATAGGTGTAGCCGTCGGCGCCGCGATAGGTATCGTTGCGGCGGTCATAATTGCCGTAGCGGCGAATGCAGTAGTCGGCGCGTTCGCGGGTCTCGCGTTCGCGCTTGGCGGCTGCGGCAATCACACCGGCCACGACGGCTGCGCCCACCACGCCCACCACCACACCGGTGGTCTTGGCATCGTGGCGGCGCTCACGTTCCCGGTCACGCTCACGCTCACGCTCACGCTCGCGTTCACGACGCTCCCATGCATCACGATCGCGGTCACGGTAGTCCTGGTCCCACTGCGGGTTGTAGCGGTTACCGCGTTGCGCATGGGCGTCGCCGGAGTAGGGCAACAGCAGCATCAGTTGTGCAGCCGCTGCCAGCAGCAGTGCGGTTCCTCCTGGTTTCAGAGACATCGTCCAGCTCCTGTGCGGACATTGTTGGTAGCTCCAGTAGAGCCCGCAGACATTGCGCGAACCTGCCGTCACTGCAGGTAAGGTCACTGGCTATCGAACCAGTGCTTCGACCGGGTCCAGCTGCGCGGCGCGGCGTGCTGGCAGGAAGCCGAAGCCAATACCGATCAGGCTGGAACAGGCGAAGGCGGCCAGGATCGAATTGGCGGAGAACACCAGGCTGAAACCCACGTTGGCCAGCGCCAACCCTGCCCCCAATGCCAGGGCCACGCCGATGCCGAGCACGCCACCGAGCAGGCAGACCAGGACCGATTCGATCAGGAACTGTTGCAGGATGTCGCTGCGCCGCGCGCCCACCGCCATGCGCACGCCGATCTCGCGTGTTCGCTCGGTCACCGACACCAGCATGATGTTCATCACTCCGATTCCGCCCACTACCAGCGCGATGGCGGCGATGGAGCTGATCATCATGGTCAGGATGCCGGTGGTCTGTTCGATGGACTGGCGGATCTGCGCGTTGTTGCTCATGTAGAAATCGGTGCTGCCATGGCGGCGTGCCAGCAATCGTCCGATGGCGCGCTCGGCCGCCTCCATGCTGATGGCATCGGAGACACGCACGGTGATGCTGGAAACGTGGCTCTGCCCGAGCATGCGCGCCATGGTGGTGGTGTAGGGCAGCCACACCCGCAGCAGCGAGGTATCGCCGACCGCGCCGGCGTCCTTCTTCACCACGCCCACCACGCGCACCGGCACGTTGCCCAGCAGCAGGGTCTGGCCGATGGGATTGTCCACCGCAGCGAAGAAGCGGGCGCGGGTATTGGCATCGATCACCACTACCTGCTGGTAGCCGGCCACGGCGGCCGGGCCGAAGAAGGCACCTTCGCCCAGCTTCAGGCCATGCACGCGGAAGTACTGCTCGCTGACGCCCTGCACCTGCACGCTGGCCGAGCGGTTGCCGCGCAGCGCGGTGCCGGTGGTGGCCACGCCGGGTGTAGCGCTGTCCACGAACGGCTGCCCGGCCAGGGCCACGCTGTCGCCGGGGGTGAGCGTTTCCACCCGCGCCGAGTGCAGGTCGCCGAAGCCGGACCCGGGATAGATCTCGATGGTGTTGGTGCCCAGCGAGGAAATGTTGGACAGGATGGCCTGGCGCGCGCCGGTACCCAGCGCGACCACGGAGACGACCGACGCAATGCCGATGATGATGCCGAGCATGGTCAGGAAGGTGCGCATGCGGTGCGCGTTCATTGCGCGCAGGGAAATGCGTAACGCCTCCGTAAAGCGGTCACGCACCGCCTGCCAGCCGCTGCCACCGCCGCGCTGCGGCGGGGCCGCCGCTGACCCATCCGCGGCAGAGACCTTGCCCGTGGCGCGATCATCGACAATCCGGCCATCGCGGATCTCGATGATGCGATGAGCATGTTCGGCCATGGCCATGTCGTGCGTCACCAGCACCACGGTGTGGCCCTCGGCATGCAGCTCGCCCAGGATCTTCATCACCTCCCTGCCGGAGTGGGTGTCCAGTGCACCCGTCGGCTCATCGGCGAAGATCACCGCGCCGCCGTTCATCAGTGCGCGCGCAATCGAAACACGCTGCTGCTGGCCACCTGACAGCTCGCCAGGCAGATGCTGCATACGTTCGCTCAGGCCCAGCCGCGCCAACAGCTCGGCCGCGCGGGCGCGGCGAGTGGCCCCCGCCATGCCGGCATAGATCGCTGGCACTTCTACATTGCCCAATGCGGTCAGGTCGGTCAGCAGGTGATAGCGCTGGAAGATGAAGCCGAAGTGCTCGCGGCGTAGTTCGGCCAGTTCATCGGGCGACATCTGAGCGGTTTCGCGTCCGGCGATCTGGTATGCACCGGCGGAAGGGCGATCGAGGCAGCCGAGGATGTTCATCAACGTGGACTTGCCCGAGCCGGACTGGCCCACGATGGCCACCAGTTCGCCTGCGTGGATGTCCAGGTCCACGCCATCGAGCACGACCAGGGTCTGTTCGCCGGCCGCGAACTCGCGGCGGATGCCGCGTACGCGCAGCAAAGGGGCGGTGGTGGATGTGCTCATTTCGACGGCGCGTGTGCGGTAGCGGCTTCGTCCCGGGCCTGCGCCAGCACCACCTGTTCGCCCTCTTTCAGGCCGCTGCGTACCTCCACCTGGATCTGGTCGTCCAGCCCGATGGTGATGCGGCGCGCATGGGCGTGCCCGTCCGCGCCACGCACCTGTACGCTGTAGCTGCCATCGGCCGCGCGTGCACCGAGCGCAGCGGAGGGCAGCGTCAGTACGTTGTCGGCGCGACCCAGCACGATGCGCACCTGCGCGGTCATGTAGCTGCGCAGGCGGCCATCGGCGTTGGCGACGTCGAACTGCCCGTTGTAGTACATGGCGGTGCGGCTGCCACCGCCGGTCGCGGGTGAAGCAAGGGCGGAGGCGTCTTCCTGGGTGATCGATTCCGGAGCCGGGGCGATGTCGCGCAGCGTGCTCCTGTAGCGACGTCCCGCGTCGCCAAGAATGGTGAAGTACGCTTCCTGACCAACGGACGTGTGCACAACATCCGCCTCGGAGATTTCCGCGTAGACCGTCATCACGTCCTGGTTGCCCAGCATCACGATGGTCGGTGCGCTCTGTACCGCGTTCACGGTCTGCCCCTGGCGCGCCACCACGGCCAGCACGGTGCCGTCGGTGGGGGCGGTGATACGGGTGTACTCGAGGTTGGTCTGTGCGATATCCACGTCGGTCTGCCGCTGCACGATCTCACCCTCCAGCGCGGCGATCTGTTCCCGGGTGGCATCGACCTTGGCCTTGGCCGCATCGACGTCGGCGCGTGCCACCAACTGCGAGGTCACCAGCTGCTGCTGTCGATGCAATGTCAGCTCGAACTGGCGCAGGTCGGTGGCCAGCGCATCGCGGTTGGCGCGCGCGGTGCGCTGTGCTGCCTGCGCACTCAGCAATGCGTTGCGCTGGGTGCGCGAATCGATATCGGCAATCGGATCGCCGGCCTTCACCTTGTCGCCCAGCTTCACATGCAGGGCCTCGATGCGGCCGGATACCTGCGCGCCCACGCTCACCAGCCGCGAGGGCTTCAGTGTTCCGGTGGCTTCAACGACCTGTTCAATGTTGCCCCGGGTTACCGGTGCCACCTGCAGCTTCGGTGGTGGTACGGGCCGGAGCCAAGCGAAGAGTGCCAACGTTGTGCAGAGGAGTGCGGCAGCAATGATCAGCACACGGCGGCGGCTGCGCGGTGTGGCGCTCATCGGCGCGGCATCCGGAAGAGACAGGGCATCGTGGATCCTCGAGACTGTTGGAATGCACGCCTGGGGCGACAGGTGTGGATGGTGGTCGAGTCTCGATGCGCTGGATTGCGCGAACCTTGCGATGGTGCAGGCGTGTCAGTGGGCAATGCCCTGCGTGAGCAGTGCCATCGCGATGAACTGGATCATGCTACCGAGCGCCAACAGCACGTGGCGGAGGCGTTGCGCCGGCGTGGGCAAGGTCGAAAGGTGGCACAATGCGCCGACCAGCAGCACGGCGCAGACCGCAATCGGCAGCGTTGCGGTGGCGGCGATGATCGCGATGATCATCAACGTGGCAGCAAGCATCACGGTGGCTGCATGCGTATCCAGGGCCCGCAGCAGCGGGGGAGCCGGGCGCAGTGCAGCCCCTCGCCACACGACCAGCATGTGCAGTGCGGCATGCACGGCGACGAACACCAGCACGGCAGTGGCCGTTGCATGCGCGTGCCGATACGCGGAAGCCACCAGCGCAAGGCCTGGGAGCAGCAGGAACAGTGCGGCGAACAGGCGGATCAGTACGCCGGCCCGCTCGCGTTCGGGAATCATCCGCAGCCAGTGCCAGTGTTCCAACCCACGCGCGCGGCCTGCATGCGCGCGGCAGTTCCATGCTGCGGCGGTCAGGCTGGGCGTATTCCGAGGCGGCGGGGCAGGGGTGGAAGAGGGCGGTGGAGGAGCTCCCTGTGTCACATGCAGGCTTCCTGTCAGTTCCGGACGCAGCACCTGCTGTGCCGCTCACCTGGATGCTGGGCAGCGAACATTGCCGCAACCTTGCGCATCAACCGCAGTCCTGGCGCGCGGACAGCCAGTAGTCATCCGCGCATAGTCATCCACGTGGAAGCGATGCGCTCAGTACTCCGGCGCCAATGCGCTGGTGACGCCTGGATGCACGGGGAACTCGATGCGGATCAGGGCGCCGCCACCGGGCGCATCCAGAATCGTGACGTGGCCACCGTGGCGGTCGATCACCTGCCGCACCAGGTTCAAGCCCAATCCGGCGCCTGTCTGCCGGGGGCGCAGGCGTTGGAAGGGTTCGAATACGCGTTCGCGCTGGTCGACCGGAATGCCAGGTCCATCGTCTTCCACCTCAAGGCAGCTGCCCTGTACGCGCACGATGATATGGCGTCCACCGTGCTCGGCGGCATTCAATACCAGGTTGGAGAGCACCCGTTCGATGGCACCGGACTCGCCCAGCACCGGGAAGTTCGGTTCCACTGCCACGGCGACCGTCTTGTCGGACTGGATCAGCAGGGGGGCCAGATCGGCGACGACCCGCTTGGCCACGCGGGCCAGGTTGAGGGAGTCCTTCGGTCCATCGGCTTCCATGCGGTGCAGGTCCAGGAGCTGCTCGGCAAGCGTTGCCAGCCGAGCGACTTCCACCGCCAGGCTGCGTGAGGTGGAATCGTCGGTGGCATCGATCTTCACCCGCAGGATGGCGATCGGTGTACGCAGCTCATGGGCGGCGGCGGCGATGAAGCGGCGCTGCCGTTCGTGCCCTTCGTCCAGTCGGTCCAGCGCTTCGTTCACCGCGGTCACGAGGGGGGCGATCTCTACCGGTACGGCGGTCTCTGTCAGACGGATGCCGCGACGGCTGGCAGAGATGTTGCGGGCTTCCTGCGCGATGCGCTCCACGCCAGCCAGGGCGCGGCGCACGATGATCGGGGTCAGGATGATGGTGGCCAGGCCCAGCAGCAGGAAGATCGGCAGGGTGATGATGTGTGCGGCCAGCGCCATCTGCCAGGTCAGCGAATCGGTTTCGCCATGGGCCATGATGGTCAGCTTGCCGGCCGGACCGCTGTGCTGGCGTATCACCACGGCCAGGCCGTCGTTGCGGCCGCGTCCGCGCAGGTCGCCATAGGGAATGCCGTCGAGGGCGCCGACCAGCGAGGCGTAGGCGGGCGGAACGTGGCCGAATGTCACATGTTGGCCCTGCTCATCCTCGGCGATGAACCACGCGCCGGGGACGATCTTCAGCAGCTCGTCCAGCGCCGGCGTGCGTTGCACATACAGCTCGCCCTTGCTGTCCCGACGAACGGCCTCTGCCGCCACCGGGGCGAAGGTCTGGATGGTGTAGTAGCCGCCGCTGTCGACACGCACCAGCACCATCAGCAATGCGAAGAAGGCCACCAGCAGTGCGAGCAGCTGGTAGATCAGGGTTTTGACGATCAGCGGGCGCTTCAGTGAGGGACGAAGCGCCATTACTTCGTTTCCCGCATCAGATAGCCGACACCGCGGATGGCATGGATTTCCACCCCCGCATCCGCGTCGGCCAGCTTGCGCCGCAGGCGTGAGACATGCGAGTCCAGCGTGTTGGAATGGATGCCGTCGTCGAAGCCGTACACCGCCATCTCGATGGATTCGCGAAGCACGGTGCGGCCCAGCCGGCGGGCGAGGGCCGCCAGCACGCGGATCTCGCGGCGCGGAAGCTCCAGTCGCTGTCCGCCCACGCTGGCTTCGCCCGAGGTGGGGTCGAACAGCAGCCGGCCGATGCTCACCGGCTCCACCTGCATGCCGCTCGGCCGGCGCCCGGCCGCGCGGATCCGCGCGAACAGTTCTTCCAGCGCGAAGGGCTTGGCCAGGTAGTCGTCGGCGCCCTCATCCAGGCCGGCGATGCGGTCCGGCAACTGTCCCAGTGCGCTGAGCACGATGATCGGCACCCCCGGATTGCGCCCGCGCAGCACGGGAATGAGCCCCAGCCCGTCACCATCGGGCAGGGTGCGGTCCAGCAGCACCAGGTCGTGTGATCCGGAAAGTGCTGCTTGGCGGGCCAGTGCCAGGGTGCTGGCCAGGTCCACGACGTAGCGCTCCCGCTGCAGGGCAGACTTCAGGGTGGCAGCCAGTTCGGCTTCGTCTTCGATCAGCAGGATGTGCATCGGCAGGCGTCAGGCGGGAAGGAGGCATAAGGCGGGCGGCAAGCGCCGGCACCGTATTACAGGAACATTGCGTGAACATGGCGTTCCTTCGGGGCCTGCCGGTGACGCCGCAACACCCGCTGCGGCGCGGGCCGCCCGGCGCAAGGTTCGCGCAATCCGCGCACTCCAGCCTTGGCGCCCGTTCGCTGATCCCCAACCCCTGGAGTGCCCATGAAGTTGTTCGTCCCGCTGTTGCTGGTTGCCGCCTTGAGTGGCTGCACCACTGCCAGAATGACCGTCACCCCCGATGGCCGCCGTGGTGTTTCCATCGACTGCAGCGGTTCCAGTTCCTGGAGTGGCTGCTACGAAAAGGCCGGGCAGATGTGCCCAGGCGGCTATGTGGTCTTCAGCAAGGATGGCGATGAAGGAAATGCCATCGCGGTGGGCAACAGGAACGGCTTCACCTCTACCCAGGTGGCCACCCGCTCGATGCTGGTGTCCTGCTCGCACTGACCTGGGCAGGGGAGGTGGGTTGCCACCTCCCCCTCGATATCCAATACAACGATGCCCCTCGAAAGGGGCATTGTTGGGGGTTACGGCGCTGTCTTCGCTTGTCGCGGATCGGCAATGATGCGCGAGGGCGATCCATACAGCACCAGGACCCGCATGCCGGTGGTGAACACCGGATCGGGGCCCTGCACAACCGTCATCAGGTTGCCGTTCTCCGTCTGCACAACATATTCCAGGCCCTTGGCCTGCGAGAGTGCGCGTTCGGAGGCTGCACCGGCAATAGCTCCGACCACGAGGCCGCCAATGGCACCGATGGCCGCCCCCTGGTCGCTGCCACCGATGGTGGAGCCGGCCACACCGCCAGCCGCAGCGCCGGCAACGGCACCACCGCCCTGTGAACCGTCAATACTGACCGCGCGGACGCTGATGACCGTACCGCCGACAGTTCGATTGACCTGTCCCACTGAACCGATGGAATAACTGTCCGTACGCACATTTGGCGCGCAGGCCGTCAGCATCGCAGCAACGGATGCAGCCACCAGCAGGCGCTTCATGGCGCTTCCTGCTTGTTCGGGAACATCGGCTTGGTAATGTCCACGGTTTCCAGCGCCTGCAGGAACTGGGCGATGTTGTTCTGTGCTGAGCGGCTGATCGACTCGCGGGCACGGATTACCCCTGCGAAGGCATAGTTGAACGGAACTTCGCCGGATGCGCTGACATCCTGGGTGTAGACGATGCTGCCGGTTGCACGATCGATCAGCTCGTAGCGGGCGATCGTCTTGGTGGTCATCGATGCACCGAAGCTGGGAATGTCGATCGCCAGAATCTTCACCGACAGGCTCAACTTCACCGGTGCATCGTCGCGGAACACCGCCATCTTATTGAGCGCTTCGGTCAGCGCGTTCTGCCACATCTGCGGCACTTCGTGCTGGGCCTGCGCGGGAATCTTGCCCTTGGCTTCATCCGGACGTGCCAGCGTGACCGTCAGCGACTTCAGTTCGCCATCAATCTTCTTGCTGCTGACCCCGACGTTCGGGACCGAGAAATTGAGTGGCGGATTGGTGGTACAACCCGCCAGCGACACGGCGATGATCGCCGCGAACAGGAACTTCTTCATCCATTTTCCCCTGTGACTACGTTGAAACATCCATGGTGAATCGTATGTTCGTCGGCAACGTCGATGCTGCACCGCAGCGGTCGCATGAAGACGTGGCTGACTGCGCGCAAGGATACCTGAATTGGGGTGGTCTACCGTCCGGGCAGGCGGCACGCTGGCACGAGATGCCGGCGACGCAGGTGGCTCCGCTCAGAAGCTGTAAGCCGCCTGCACATACACCCGCCGCGGCTCGCCCGGGAAATGCCCGTTGCGCTCGATGAAGCCGCTGGCCGCGTACACCTTGCCGAACAGGTTCTTGACGTTGGCCTGGAACTGCCACTGCTTCCACGTGGTCTTCCAGCTCATGTCGAATACCGTGTATGCCTTGACCGCCTGCCCATCCAGGCTGACACGCTCGCCCACATGGTCGGCGCCGAAGCCGATGGCCGAGTTGATCGACGGCAGGTCGTAGCGCGTCCACAGGCCGAGCTTGTTGCGTGGCGCATTGGCGAAGCGGTCGCCGGAGGCATTGGTGATGCCGTTCGGTCCGGCATCCTTCACCCGTGCGTCGTTGTAGGCGTAGGTCAGGTTCACCACCCAGCGCTCGGTCACGTCGGCCAGCAGGTCCAGTTCCATGCCCGTGCTGCGTACCAGGCCCAGTGCAGCGAGTTGGTTCACCCCGCCGATCACCTCGCCGGTGGCCTGCACGATGTTGCTGCGGTCGATGCGGTAGGCCGCCATGTTCAGGGTCACACGGTCGGCCAGCAGGGACTTCAGACCGACTTCCCATTGCCTGCTGCGCTCCGCGTCGAACGGTCCGCCGGCCGCCGGGTTCTGGTTGGTGGCACTCTGCGGCACGAAGCCGCTGGCGATGTTGGCATACAGGTTCACGCCGTCCCGGACGGTAAAGGTACTGCCCAGGCGCCAGCTGAGATCGTTGCCATCCACGCTGCCGCCACCCATGCGGTCCTGATCCTTGAACCCATCCCAGCGCAGCCCGGCCAGCACATGCCAGCGCGTGCCCAGTGCCAGCTCATCCTGCAGGTAGCCGCCGTAGCGCTTGCTGCGGGTGGCGGTGCTGCGCCACGGCAGGGCAGCCAGGTTGTAGTCATGCCAGGTGCTCGCGCCATAGACCGGGTTGAACAGGTCGATGCCGCGCACCGGGCCGGCGCCGCGTGCCAGGTCGGCGCTGTTGGCGGTCTGCGCGGTGAAGTCGGCGTCGAGCTGGTACACGTCGGCGCCGAACAGCACCTTGTGTTCGATACGGCCGGTGTTGATCCGCCATACGGCATTGCCGCTGGCGGTGAAGGCAGTGTTGTCACGGATCTGGTTGCGCAGCTGGCGCGTCATCCACTCGGCCACGCCGTCGCGGTCACGATCAATCAGCCCCATCGGCTCGTGGTACATCTGGTGCTCGTTGTTGCTGAACCAGCGCGCAGCAAGGTCCACGTCCAGGTTGTCGCGCGGTGCGAAGCGATACTGCGCCAGTGCGACCTTGGCGCGCATGTCGAGGAAGTCACTGGCCTCGTTGTGGTTCCAGCGGCGGTCGGTCAGGAAGCTGCCGGCATCGTTCACCGGCACGCCGCGCAGGCGGTTGCCGCCCAGGTTCTGGGTGATGTCGGTGAACTGCAGCACCAGTTCGCCGGTCTGGCCGACATCGAAGGCCAGCGAGGCATCGCCGATCACGCTTTCGCTGTCGGCATTCCAGCGCACGCCCTGCTCGCTGTCGGCATACAGGCCGGCGCGATAGCGAATGCTGCCGCTGGCATTCAAGGGGCCGGTGCCTTCGATCGATCCGGCGCGGAAGTCCTTGTCGCCTGCCTGCAGCTCGATGCGGCGTTCGGCGCGCGCCTTGGGCTTGCGCGTTACATAGTTGATGACACCGCCCGCATCACCACCGCCGTACAGCGCACCGGCCGGACCTTTCAGTACTTCCACGCGTTCGATATTGAACAGTTGCGGCACCGAGAAGCCCGCATAGGGATCACCACGCAGGCCGTCGTAGAGAACGTTCTCCTGGCGGAACCCGCGCAGGGTGACGCCGGCATAGCTGAAGAAGCTGATGCCGCTGATGCTGCGGTACAGATCGGTGACCTGGCGCGCGGCCTGGTCGTCGATCAGCTCGCGCGGCACGACCTGGATCGACTGCGGCACCAGTTCCAACGGGGTATCGGTGCGGGTGCCGACGGCCGCATCGTTGGCACGGTACAGGGTCTGCGCGCGGCCGCGGACTTCGACCTTGTCCAGGTCCTTCGGGGTGTCAGCGGAGGCCTCGGTGGCCAGTGCAGGCGTAGCCAGGGAAAGGGGCAGCGCCAGGCAGAGGGCGTGCTTGAGCGGGGTTGGAAGCGGCATGAGGGGGTCGGGGCGGGCTGCAAATGAGAAAGATTAGCATTTGCAACGCTTCGTGACCTATCCCCCGAGTGCGCTATGGACGCAGGCCCGGGTCGGTATATGGGGTGCCGGCCAAGGCCACCAGCACGCCGGTGCCACCGCGCACGATCAGCTGCAGCATCGCTTGGCGCGGATCCTCGCCCCTCTGCTGGCTGGCCAGTCCACTCTCATAGGCGGCCACCATCGACGCCAGCAGCATGGCTGCGCCCAGGCGTGCCTCCGCGTCCTGCGCGGGCCGACCGGCCGCGTCGGCCATCAGCTGGGCCAGGTCGTCGGCCAGCTGTGCCTGCAGCCGTCGCGCGTGCGCCACCAGCACCGGACTGTCGGCCACGGTTGCCCAGAAGGCCGCTGCACCGGAGTTGATCCGTAACAGCGGATGGCCGCTGTCCAGCAGCTCCCGCACCAGCGATTGGAAGGCGGCCAGCGGGGCCATGCCACGGCGCGCCGCCATGCCTTCGCGAAGCAGGGTCCGGGCCTCCTCATCGCGGTCGAACACCAGGTCTTCCTTGCTGGCGAAATAATTGAAGACCGTCTTGCGCGAGACCCCCGCCGCATTGGCAATCTCGGACATGGACACGGCTTCGAAGCCGCGGCGGATGATCAGTTCGGTGGCGACGTCCGAAATGGTCTGTCGGGTCTCGGTCTTGCGCTGCTCGCGGCGGCCCCGGGGCGGGATCATGGGCGGTTCACTTGTGGAAACGTACACCGAGTGTAACATTGGCGTCGCCAGAGCGCCGGCCCGGCGCTCACAGGGAAATCCCATGTTGTACGACGTCGTCATCGCCGGGGCCGGCCCGGTCGGCCTGTTCCTGTCGTGCGAGCTGGCCCAGGCCGGCTGTTCGGTCCTGTTGCTGGAGCAGGCAGCGTCGCCCGAGACGCCCTTGAAACGCCTGCCCTTTGGCTTGCGCGGCTTGAATGCGCCCACCCTGGAGGCCCTGGATCGACGTGGCCTGCTGGATGCGGTTGCCGCCAGTCAGGTGCTGAAGCCGGACAACGGCGCACCGCCGCCCGGCACCGCCCATTGGCTGGCGCAACCGCGGCCACTGGGCGGCCACTTCGCCGGCATTCCTTTTGCGCTGGACAACGTGGACAGTGCGCGCTGGCGCCATCGCCTGCCGACGCCGGTGCCCACCCAGATGGCGGTCGAGCTGCAGTCGCTGGAGGCGGTGCTGGCCGAGCGTGCGGTGTCGCTGGGTGTACAGATCGAGCGTGGCTGCACGGTGCAGGCGGTGCACGCACGCGAAGCACAGATGGTGGTCCAGACCGGTCGCGGGCTGATGCGGGGCCGCTGGCTGGTCGGTTGCGATGGCGCCCGCAGCACGGTACGCAAGCAATCGGGGTTCGTGTTCGCAGGGACGGCGCCGGAGTTCACCGGGCACACGCTGCAGGTCGAACTGGCAGACCCGTCGGTGCTCGTCCCGGGGCGTCAGTTCACCGAACACGGCATGTGCAATTTCAATCCGCCGGGCATGCTGGCGCTGGCCGATTTCGACGGTGGCGCCGGCCATCGCACGCCGCTGGACCGGCACACCGCCCAGGCGCTGCTGCGGCGTGTCTCCGGGCGAGAGGCAACGATCACGGCGTTGCATCTGGCCACCACATGGACCGATGCCGCGCGCCAAGCCACGGCCTATCGCAGCGGCCGCGTGCTGTTGGCCGGTGATGCCGCGCACATGCATTCGCCGTTGGGCGGGCAGGGGCTGAACCTCGGCATCGGCGATGCGATGAACCTGGGGTGGAAGCTGGCCGCGGTGGTGCGAGGTGATGTGGCAGAGTCGCTGTTGGACAGCTATCAGGCTGAGCGCCATCCGATCGGCGCCCAGGTGCTCGACTGGTCACGTGCGCAGGTGGCGTTGATGCGGCCAGGCCCCGGGTCGCGCGCGCTGGCGGCGGTCATCGCCGACCTGGCCGCGACCCGCGACGGTGCCACCTATCTCGCCGAGCGGCTGTGGGGTATAGCACCGCCACCGGTGCTCGACGGCAGCCATCCGCGGGTTGGCCGAAGCGCACCGGACGTCCAACTGGCTGATGACCGTCGGATGGGAGAGCTGCTGCGTGCAGGGCAGGGCGTGCTGCTGGGGCTCGATACCGGCGATTCGCTCGGTCCGATCATTGAGCGCTGGCAGCGGTCGGTCACCTGCGTGATGTCCACGGCGCGCGACACGCTGGGACTGGGCGCCGTGCTGGTCCGCCCCGACGGTATCGTCGCCTGGGCCTGCGATGCTGGCGGTGACACGTCGGGGCTGGAGCCTTCGCTGGAACGCTGGTTCGGTTCGCTGCGGTGACCGCCCGCTAGGGCGACGCCACCACGGCCTGCGCGCAGCGCCCGGCTTCGGTCATCACCGAGGCCAGCTGCTTCAATGAGTAAGGCTTGCGCAGCAGGGTGAAGCCATGGCCAGGGTCCCGGGCCAGCAGTTCGCTGTAGCCGCTGGTAAGGATCACTGGAAGCCCAGGCAGGCGGCTGCGGATGGTACGGGCCAGATCCAGGCCGTTCATGCCAGGCATCACTACGTCGCTGAACACTACATCGAAGCGGGAGGCATCCCGTTCGAGCTCCGCCAGGGCCTCGTCCGCATTGTGCGCAAGTACCACGTTGTAATCGAGCTCGCGCAGGGCGCCGACGGCAAATTCGGCCACATCGACGTTGTCTTCCACAACCAGCACGCAGACACCGTGACCATGCTGCAGCCCCGGTAGCGTCGCCGGCCGTTCCGTCATTTCTCTCGCCTGCGCCAGCGGCAGGTACAGGGTGAAGCGGGTACCGGCGCCCGCCTGGCTCTGCACGTCCACCTCGCCTTCCGACTGCTTGACGAAGCCGAACACCTGGCTGAGGCCGAGGCCGGTTCCGGCGCCGACGCTCTTGGTGGTGAAGAAGGGCTCGAAGATGCGGTCGACGACGGCGGGGTCGATGCCTGCTCCGGTGTCGGTCACGCTGATCGCGGCGAAGTCGCCCTTCATCGGCGCGGCGAAGCGCACCGAAGGCACCGCGGTTACCTGCTCCACCTCGATGGTCACCCTGCCGTGTCCCTCGATCGCATCGCGCGCGTTGACCGCGATGTTGATCAATGCAGTGTCCAGCTGGGTCCGGTCCAGCAGCACCGGCAACGGCGTGCCGGGCAACGTCAACGACACCTGGATGCGTGCACCCAGTACCGTGGTGATGATGTCCGAAAGCGCGTGCACGCTCTCGCAGAGATCGAAGACCTCCGGCGACAGGCTCTGGCGACGCGAGAACGCAAGCAGTTGCGCGGTCAGCTTGGTGGCGCGGTCCGAGGCTGTGGCAATGGCCTGGATGTAGCGGCGCCGGGTGTCGTCTGACGGCCACGTGTGCAGGAGCATGTCCACCGAACCGGTGATGACCTGCAGCAGGTTGTTGAAGTCGTGGGCCACACCGCCGGTGAGCTGGCCGATCGCCTCCAGCTTCTGCGACTGGCGCAGCTGCTCGCGGGCGCGCACCAGTTCCAGATGGGCCTCCCGCGCCTGCTCGGTGATCGCCGCGACCTGGCGGCTGTGCAGGTCGCGCTCGATCACCCGTTCGGTCTGCTCGCTGACCACGCACAGGATACCGGCGACACTGCCGCAGCCGACGCGCAGCGGTGAATAGGAAAACGTCCAGAAAGTTTCGCGCAGCGTGCCGTCGCGATCCATCATCAATGGCAGGTTCTTGAAGCTGCGGCTGGTGCCGGCAAAGGCGTCGTCGACGGCATGCACCACGTCCGGCCATACGTCCGCCCAGACATCCTCCAGACGGTTGCCCATCGCGCCGTGCAGCTTTTCCCCCAGCATCGGCAGATAGGCATCATTGAAGAAGAACGCCTTGTCTTCCTTGCCCCAGGCAAGCCACAGGGGTTCCGGCGAATCCAGGATCATCGCCAGCAAGGTGCGAAGTTCGGCGGGTGCGCTTGCGGCAGTGGCCGAGCGGGCCCAGTCACTGTCCTGCAGCAGTCGGTAGGCGAGCTGATCAGGTGCAGAGACTGGCAGGGGAAAAGGATGCATGGCCGCCATTGGCGCAGGGAGGTGGCGCAGCATAGCCGAGCGCATGTCATGATGCCCTGCACACCCTCGGCATGAAGGGCCTCGCCACTTCGCCGTTGACGTGGCAGGGATGCACCCTTTGTTCAGCAGGTTGCCGCTATCGCGGCGCAGCGCGAAGGGAGGCGAAGCTGGCCTGATCGGCGGGTCTAGCCCTTACGACCTGCCTGCGCGGTGAGCACATCCCGGCCAGCCTCGGTCAGATCGATATCCCCGTCTTCCGCCTGTACCGCCCATCCGGCGGTCACCGCCCACGTTGCGGCATCGCCGCGCACCGGCTCTGCAGCGGCGATTGCCTGGAGTATTTTCCGCTGTTCCGCAGTCATTTCCACGTGGCGGCCCTCAGATACCCAGCAACGACGCCGGTTGCCAGTCCGACAGGCGGGCGTGGCTGACCGGTTGATGGCAGCCGCACCCGTCACAACGAAACAACGCCCCGCCCGGAAGTTGCACCAGGTTGTCTTCGCTGGCAGAGCTGGTCGACGAGCAATGCCGGCAGGTGACCGTGAGCGCAGTGATGCGCTGCACGCTGCCTGATAGATCGAACACGGCCTCGAACGCGCGAATGACAGGGTGGGCAGTGTCCGGCATCTGAGTCTCGACAGGGTGGGGAGACCTCATCGTCGCGCGCCGGCTGTGATGGAGCAGTCAGCCGGATGCATGGGCGCGATCAAGACAGGCGCGGCAACCGGGCGCGCACCTTCGTCAGGGATTGTTCTTCTTTCCGCTCAGGTCCAGCGGCTTGTCACTGCCCTTGCGCTCGCTCGACCACACTTCCATGCCCTTGTTGCAGCGGCTCTCGCGGGCAGCGACCTCGGGCGGCAGGTCCTTCAGGTGCGGCGACTCCTGGCAGGCTTGATGCATGTTGCTGTCGTCATAGGTGGCGCAGGCGCTGAGCGATGCGAGGGCGATGGCAATGAGGGTCACGCGGAGCGGGGGCTGCAGGTTCATGGGGGGGCCTCGGGTGATGCCGGGATGGCCATGGAATTCAAATCCGTGACACCGGGCATGCACAATCGGACCAACCGCACTTGTTATCCTATAACAGATGCGCGATAGTCCGGCCCCTGCCGGCGTCAGGCGATGCAGATCACCAGTACCGTGCACAGCACCAGCATCAGCACGAACACGCGTCGGCTCAGTGCCAGGCAGGCCAGATAGGCTGCGAGCGCCCACGCTGCCAGCAGCGCGCAGGCCATCACCCATAGCCCGATACCCATCATCGAACCCGTCGCCAACGCAGACAGTGCGATGGCCTTGAACAGCGCCACGCCCAACACGCTGCCCAGCATGCCGGCCTGCAAGGCGATGGCATCATGGCGGGCAGGTGCGCGATGGGGGTGCATTGCGGGTCCGGTACGGGCCGAGAGCGCGGCGTCGGCTGCACTGTGCCCAAATGCACATCCACGAAATGTGTTCATCGCGCGCGAAGACCGCGATGAAGCCCGTTCAGTCGAACTCACCCTCGGCCGATTCCAGGCGCTGCCGGTACGCCGCGCGGTGCTGGTACAGGCGCTGGCACTCGGCCGACCTGTGGATGCGGCTGCCGGGTTCATTGGCCACCGAGTCGCACATCCGCGCGATGTGATTGTTCTCCGCCAGTTCGGTGACGAAGAACACGGCAGTGATGCCGGTGCCAAGCAGCACGACATACAGCAGACGGCTGAGCCAGCGTGACAATTTCCGCTCGAAGTGCTGCTGGATGGTCAGGTCGAAGCGGATGATGCTGAGCACGATCCAGACGATGGCGACCAGGAAGCAGAGCGTGGGCAGCAGGTCGCGCCAGATGCCTGCTTCGTAGACCGACTCGCTGTAATGGACCGCAGCTCCGGCACCCGCGATGGCAATGGCCAGCGCCCAGTTGCGGCCCAGTGAGAGCAGGTCATCGAGCAGCTTTTCGTGGTTCCTGGTTGGTCCTGCTGCCACGAGGGTTCCTTCTGCGTGTTGCGACCGGCGACGGGCTGCCGCCGATCGTGCAGATGGTGAAGCATCGATTCGGTGATGAGAAGCCTGCCCGCTCAGTATCCTCCTGCGCGTGCACCGATCCAGCGCCGGTAGCGGCGGGTCCGGCACTTTGCGGCCGCCTGTGCCAGCAGCAGTGCCCAGACGGGCGAAACACCCGGCGCCGTGGGCCGGAGCCTGCTCAGCCGCGCCAACTGGTACTTCACTGCGGCCATGTGTGCGCTGGCGGCCAACGGTTTGTTGCGCCAGTCGATGGTGCGCAGTGTCGGCACCGGGTCGCGGCCCTGCTGCCAGCGGTGTGGCAGATCCGGCTCGATCGCCAGCGCGGTTGCGACGCCGACCATGGCCACACCGCTGTCAAGTACCTGATCGGCCACGGCGCGACGGCGGATGCCACCGGTGACCATCAGCGGCATGGTTGCCACCGTGGCGATCTCACGCGCGAACTCAAGGAAGTAGGCCTCGCGGGCCAGGCTGCGCTGGTCGCGTGCGGCACCGGTCATGGCCGGTGCTTCGTAGCTGCCACCGGACAGTTCGACCAGGTCCACGCCGAGCGGCGCCAGCATTTCCACCACTGCGCGCGCATCCTCGGGCGAGAAGCCACCGCGCTGGAAATCGGCGGAATTGAGCTTCACGGCCACCGCGAACGTGGGCGACACGGTGGCGCGCACCCCCTGCACGATCTCCAGCAGTAGGCGCGCACGGTTGTGCAGGCTGCCGCCCCAGCGGTCGTCGCGGCGGTTGGACAGCGGCGACAGGAACTGGCTGAGCAGGTAACCGTGCGCGGCATGGATCTGCACGCCACTGAACCCGGCGCGCTCGGCCAGCTCGGCGCTGCGGATGAAGCGGGCGATCACCTCTTCGATGTCCGCCTCGGTCATCGCCCGCGGCGGTGCGAACTGCCTGGACAGCGCGCCCATCTCCAGGGCGACGGCTGACGGCGCGAGTGCCGGTTGGCCGAGTGCGGCCGGCATCTGCCTCCCGGGATGGTTGATCTGCATCCACATCTGCGCGCCCCGTGAGCGTGCCGTTTCGGCCCAGGCGATGAAGCGGTCAAGGTGGCGGTCGTCTTCCAGCACCACGCCGCCGGGGCCGGTCATGGCGCGGCCATCGACCATCACGTTGCCGGTGATGATCAGTCCTGCGCCGCCATCGGCCCAACGCTGGTAGAGCTGCAGCAGCGCAGCGGACGGCGCGTGGTCGGCGTCGGCCATGTTTTCCTCCATCGCGGCCTTGGCAATGCGGTTGCGGATGATGGCACCGGAGGGTAGTGCCAGGGGCGAGAACAGCGACATCGGACAGCTCCGGGACAGGGGAATGGCGCTACGCTAACCTTCAAGTTTTATTGAAGGTCAACAGGCTCCCATGGCGAGGATTCAGGCAGATGAAGATCGGTGAGCTGGCCCGCCTCACGGGCCTCGCGGCGTCGCGCATTCGCTTCTATGAAGACGCGGGGCTGCTGGTGGCGCAGCGCCAGGCCAATGGCTACCGCGACTATCCGGAACAGGCGGTGCTGTTGCTGGAATTGATCACGGGCGCGCAGCGTGCAGGCTTCAGCCTGGAAGAGATCCGCGCCCTGCTGCCACCGGACATGGGCCAGTGGCAGCATGAGGCGTTGATCGCGATGCTGCAGCAGAAGGTGGCTGACATCGAAGCGTTGCAGCTGCGGTTGGCAGAGAGCCGGGCGCACCTGCTGGCCCTGATCGAGGACATCCAGGCGCGGCCGGACGGCATCGACTGTGCAGCCAATTCGCGGCGGGTGCTGGACCGTGTGAAGCGCGGTGAGCTGGCGCGGCCGACCCTGGTGGCCGGCGATACAGCGTTGCTGCGACCGGATCGCCGTCGCCGCAGAGGCAGCAACTGACGATCCGGCGCAATGTTCAGTGGCTGCCGACGACGGCGGTGCTGCGCTTCTTGTCCAGCATCACCGCCACGCACCACAGCAGCAGGCCGCCGATCGCGGTAGCCGCGCCGACATAGCCGGTACTGGCCGGGCTGAAGCCGGCGCTGATTGCCATGCCGCCCAGCCACGGGCCGAGTGCGTTGGCAGTATTGAAAGCGGCGTGGTTGGAGGCCGCCGCCAGCGTCTGCGCCTCACCGGCCACGTCCATCAGGCGGGTCTGCAGCACCGCCGCCAGTGCGCCCATGGTGCCGACAGTGATGATCATCGGGCCGATGGTCCACACCGACTGTGCGGCCAGCGGATACAGCAGCAGCATCACGATCGACCACAGCAGCACCACGGCGGCGGCCTTGAAGTGGAACTTGTCCACCAGCCAGCCACCGGCGATGTTGCCGATGATCGCGCCGATGCCGAACACGCCCACCGCCAGCGGCATCCACGATTCGGCCACGCCGGTGACCTGCACCAGGGTCGGTGCCAGGTAGGTGAACACGCAGAACATGCCGGCGAAGCCGACCGCGCCGATCGCCAGCGCCAGCCACACCTGGGACGTGTTGAAGGCGCGCAGCTCGCGCATCGGCGAGGTACGTACTTCATCCGGGTCCGGCAGCAGGAAGCGCGCGATCATCGCCACGGTGGCGATGGCCAGCACGCTGACCAGGGCAAAGGCGGTGCGCCAGCTCAGCTGCTGACCCAGCCAGGTCGTCAGCGGGTTGCCGACCAGGATCGCGATCGACAGGCCCAGCAGCACGCGTGACATCGCCTGGCCGCGCTGGCCTGCGGGACTGATCGCGGCGGCCACCAGCATCGCCACGCCGAAGTAGGCGCCATGCGGCAGGCCGGCGACGAAGCGCGCCACCAGCATCGTGCCGTAGTTCGGTGCCAGCGCGCTGGCCAGGTTGCCGACCGCGTAGAAGCCCATCAGTGCCAGCAGCAGCTTGCGGCGCGGGAAGCTGGCGCCGACGAAGGCGAGGATCGGGGCGCCGACCACCACGCCGATGGCATAGGCGCTGATCAGATGCCCGACCTGGGTTTCGGAAATCGACAGGCCGCGGCTGATCTCCAGCATCAGGCCCATGCTGGCGAACTCGCTGGTGCCGATGGCGAAGCCACCCAGTGAAAGGGCGAGGATGATCAGGGTGCGCTGGCGGGGCGTCAGCCGCGCAGCCAGGGAAGAGTTGGGGCTCATGCGGGGGCGCGATGGGGGGCGGGAGCCGCCCATTGTACTGCTGCACTGCAGCAGGAGCAGCAGCACTCAGGGTAAATCAGCGTTTGATCGGTGACACGCCGGCCCGCCGAGCCTCGTCGCGCCCGGCTCAGATGCCCAGCGCCGCCCGGGCATGAGCGTACTTTCCGTGCAGGCGCGCGGCCGTCGCCGCATCGAGCATCGCCAGCCGCTGCGGATCGGCGTTGTCATCCAGATCGGCGCGCTTCACTTTCAGTGCCAGCGGGTGGGCGGCAATGCGCGCGTAGTAGCTGTCCGCGTCGGGTGCTGCATCGCGGTTGAGCAGTTGCACCGCCTCGCGCAGCGGTGCGGGAAATACCTCGATCCGCGCGGCAAACGCCGGGCAGTCCTCGGCCACGTCATGCAGCCAGGCCACCACTTCGGCGTCATCGTCGCCGCGCACCGCAGCCGCCACCCGCGCCACATGGCCGATGTAAGGCTGGCCGGCCTTGTCGATCTGCCCCGCGTGGGCCTCGGTGGCCAGCGTGCGGGCAAGTGCTACCCAGTCCATTGCGGTCTCCTTGGATATCCGCGCACAGTTTCGCGCAGAAGCCGCAGCGGTTGTGGATGCGCCCATGACGCTGCCACCGGCATGATGGCGGGGCAGGGGGCGCAGTGTTGCCCCGACAAGGAGGAGTGCGATGCAGGAATTCAGGCATGTGCTGGAAACCCGTGGCCGCTACCAGCTGGTAGCGGTGTCCCACGAGCCGGTGTACGCTCCCGGCGATGTGGTCGGCCATGCGGTCGTCGCCGACGATGGGGATCGTCTGACCGACCTGATATCACTGGCCGAAGCGCGCCAACGCTTGCTGCAACTGGTGCGTGAAGAGGGCGAGGAGCCCGGGCTGGAAAACGAGAACCACCTGCGGAAGAAGGCGTCGCGCTGGCGCCACCGCTAGGCCGTCGCGCCGCGTGCGCATCATGGAGGATTCGGGTGTTGCCCAGTAAGAAGTATCTGCTCATCGCCATCATCACGCTGGCGACCCTGTTGCTTGGTTTCGTGTTCTCCGGCTATTTGACCTTGCTGTTCCTGGGGCTGGACACCCAGCTGTTCACCTGGAACACCTACTACCAGTACGTCCACGCCATCGGCCAACCGCAGGTCGCGCCCTTCGTGGGCAAGATCAAATGGGCGGGCTACGTAGGCTTCGGCCTGCCCCTGCTGGTGCTGCTGGTGGCCGGCCTGGTGCTGCTGCTGAAGAAGGACAAGCGCTCGCTGCACGGCGACGCGCGCTTCGCCACCGGCGCCGACCTGGCCAAGCACGGCATGTTCAAGAAGACCGGCCAGAGCATCGTGGTCGGCAGCCATGGCGGCAAGCTGGTGCGCCTGGATGGCCAGCAGTTCGTGATCCTGGCCGCGCCCACCCGCTCGGGCAAGGGCGTGGGCGTGGTCATCCCGAACCTGCTGGAGTACGGCGAATCGCTGGTGGTACTGGACATCAAGCAGGAGAACTTCGACCTGACCAGCGGCTGGCGCGCCAGCCAGGGCCAGGAGATCTACCTGTTCAACCCCTTCGCCGAGGACCGGCGCACGCACCGCTGGAACCCGCTCAGCTACGTCTCCGACGATCCGGCCTTCCGGGTGTCGGACCTGATGAGCATCGCCGCGATGCTGTACCCAGACGGGGCCGAGGACCAGAAGTTCTGGGTCAGCCAGGCACGCAACGCGTTCATGGCCTTTACCCTGTACCTGTTCGAGAACTGGGACGACGAGCGCAGCAGCGGTTTCCCGGGCGGCGCCGGCACGCCCACGCTCGGTGCGGTGTACCGTCTGTCCTCCGGCGACGGCACCGACCTGAAGAAGTACCTCAAGACCCTGTCGGAGCGACCGTTCCTCAGTGCCAATGCCCGTTCGGCGTTCGCCAACATGCTGTCGCAGGCCGATGAGACCTTCGCCTCGATCCTGGGCACCTTCAAGGAGCCGCTCAATCCCTGGATCAACCCGGTGCTGGACAAGGCCACCAGCAGCAACGACTTCCTGCTGACCGACGTCCGCAAGAAGAAGATGACCATCTACATCGGCATCCAGCCCAACAAGCTGGCCGAGAGCCGGCTGATCATCAACCTGTTCTTCAGCCAGCTGATCAACCTCAACACCAAGGAACTGCCCAAGTCCAACCCGGACCTGAAGTACCAGTGCCTGCTGCTGATGGACGAATTCACCTCGATCGGCAAAGTGGAGATCATCGCCTCGGCGGTCTCCTACATGGCCGGCTACAACATCCGCCTGCTGCCGATCATCCAGAGCATGTCCCAGCTCGACGCCACCTACGGCCGGGAAGTCTCTCGCACGATCATCACCAACCACGCGCTGCAGATCCTGTACGCGCCGCGCGAACAGCAGGATGCCAACGACTACTCGGACATGCTGGGCTACACCACGGTGCGCAGGAAGAACGTCACCCATGCCCGCGAGAAGACCCACAACTTCACCGAGGAACGGCGCGCGCTGATGCTGCCGCAGGAGCTGAAGGCGATGGGGCCGGACATGGAGGTGTTCCTGTACGAGGGGATACCTCACCCGGTGAAGTGCGACAAGATCCGGTACTACAAGGATCGCTACTTCACCTCGAGGCTGCTGCCGAAGGTGGACGTTCCGATGCTGAACGTCTAATTCACGTCGCTGAATTTGTGATCACCATTCGTAGTTAAGAATGTGAATTCGTGATTTCGGTCAAGAATTTGGCATTTGTTCATGGATTTTCAGACTTGTCTGACATGGAATTGACGCGTGGTTGTGCGACCCTGTGCATGTCGTTCAGAAATGTGTGATGGATGGCAGATGTTGTAGAGCAGGGTGGCCAGGAGTTTGTGCCATGAAACAAGGATGGTTTCGACGTTGGTGAGGTATGCGGGTGTGTCGTCGGCAGTGTCTGGCGGCCCCGCGACTTGGTTGGCAGCCGTTGGCTGCAGGGGAGCCGGAGCAGGTGTGCTGCCAGTCAGTGCGTCGCTCCGATTCCGGCGTGCGCGACGCAGCGCCGGACGACCAGGGGGCCAATGCTCGGGACTGCTTTTTCGTACGTCAAAGTGAAGCCCGTATGAATCAGGCGTTTATCGCGAAAATGTCCATCGCCGCAGTGGCGGCGTTGATGGTGGCCGGTTGCGCCACCAAGTCCGCTCCCGATTTCGGAGGCCGCTGGAAGCCGGTCAACCGCTTTGCTGCGGCACCCACCGAGATCCCGCTGTACTCCAGCTACGTCTACCAGGCCTCGCCGATGGATGGCACGCTCAAGGCCATGCTCGAGCGCTGGGCCAAGGATTCCGGACGCACGCTGGATTACCGCCTGAGCTCGGACTTCACCCTGTACGGCGCGGTCTCCAGCATCGACACCACCAACGCTCAGCAGGCCGTGATCGATCTGACGGCGGCCTATGCAGCGCAGGGCATCTCCGTCTCCATCGTTGGCAACCAGATCGTTGTGCAGAGCGCTGGCTCGACGCCGACCGCGTCGGCACAGGGCGCTGATTCAAACAGCGGCACCTGAGTCCACCTCGAAATCATCGAACGTGCCGCTCCCCGCGCCTGTCGCAGGGGTGCCACGCCCATTGATGTTTCAGCAGTACGGAAGAATCCATGTTCCGCAAGAAGGATCCCGGCAATAGTCCCAAGGTCGAGCAGTCGGTCGCCAAGGCGGTCAGCTACGAGATCACCGTGGCCGACATGGCGCGCCGCAGCGAGCGGCGTGCGTGGTGGGTCGCCACAGGCTCGTTGCTGATGTCGCTCGCACTGGCGGGCGGCTACTACTACATGCTGCCGCTGAAGGAAAAGGTGCCGTTCCTGGTCATGGCCGATGCCTACACCGGCACAGCGACCGTCGCGCGGTTGAGTGGCACCTTCCAGGGCGAGACGATCACCACCAACGAAGCGATCAATCGCAGCAACGTCGCCCAGTACGTACTCGCGCGCGAATCGTATGACTCGGCGGTGATGGGCCTGCGTGACTGGGAACTGGTGTTCGTGATGTCCAGCAGCCCGGTTGCTCAGAGCATGCGTATGCGATACGCAGGAAGTAACCCTCAGAACCCGTTTGTAATGTACGGCCGCGAAAAGGCCATTCGGGTCAAGATCCTGAGCATCACGCCGCTGGGGGCTGAGCCGAACGGCAGCTTCCGCGGTGCGTCGGTGCGCATCCAGCGCAGCCTGTTGGACAAGCGGACCGGAGCATCCAGCTACCTTGACAACCAGCTGGTGACGATGCGCTTCGAGTACAACCAGAACCTGGCGTTGTCCGAACAGGATCGCATCCTCAATCCGCTGGCCTTCCAGGTCACCGAGTACCGAGTCGACAACGACTATTCGCGTGGCGTGCCGGTGCCGGATGACGGCGCCATGCAGGCGCAGGCGCAGCAGGCCGCACAGGCGGCGCAGCAGGCACAGGGCGTCTACGATCCCAACAATCCGGCCGCAGCCACCATGATCGACCCGGCCACCGGCCAGCCGGTCGCGGTGCCAGCCAACGGTCAGGTACCGGGCCAGCCGATGCCGGGACAGCCTGTACAGGGCCAACTGATGCCGGGTCAGCCGGTGCAGGGGCAAGCAATGCCGGGGCAGGCCATGCCCGGACAGCCGGCCATGAGGCCGGCGCAGAACAATTCCACCGGAACTGCTGATGGAGCAAGCAACCGATGAGTAGTCGAAATATCAGGGGAAGCGCGCTGGCGCTGCTGTCGATGTTGTCGTTGCTGTTCTCAGCAGCGGCGATGGCGCAGGCGGTGGACCACTACGAGTACGAGAAGGACCGTATCTACCCGGTTCGCACCGGCCTGGGCCTGACCACCCAGATCGAGTTGAGCCCGAACGAGAAGATCCTCGACTACAGCACCGGCTTCAGCAGCGGCTGGGAACTAACCCGTCGCGAGAACGTGTTCTACCTCAAGCCGAAGAACGTCGACGTCGACACCAACATGATGGTGCGCACCGAGACCCATTCCTACATCTTCGAACTGAAGGTGGTGGCCACCGACTGGCGCCAGCTGGAGCAGGCCCGTCGTGCAGGCGTGCAGTACAAGATCGCCTTCGTCTATCCCAACGACACCGTGTTCGGTGTCGCCCAGGAAGCGGTGGAGGAAGAGGCCAAACCGCTGTTGAGCTCTGAACTGGCCAAGGACCGCCAGTACAACTTCAACTACTCCTATTCGACCAGCAAGGCGAAGAAGATGGGGTGGCTGATCCCGGTCAACGCCTACGACGATAGCCGTTTCACCTACCTGAAACTGCCGAACTCGCCGGAGTACAAGACCGGCATCTTCCCGGCGGTGTTTGGTCGCGAAACGGAATACGGTGAGGACTTTGTGGTCAACACCACGGTTGAAGGCAATACGCTGATCGTGCACGGGACCTACCCGTACTTGGTCATCCGCCACGGCGACTTCGTCGTCGGTCTGCGAAGGAACGTGAAGAAATGAGCCAGCAGAACACTCCCGGAAACGACCCGAACAACGGACGCGACGAGAGCCAGAGCCCGTATGGCGCACAGGGTGCCGCGGACGCGCCGTCGAATCCCTACTTCGGCACGGCCCAGGCCGAGCCGGCGCCGGATCTTGACGCGGCCGCGCCGCAGCTGCGCTCGGCCGAAGAGCAGCGGCTGAACCGAAAGGCGCTGCTGTTCCTCGGTGGCATCGTGCTGCTGCTGATGGCAATGGGCTTCCTGCTGTTCCGCAAGGGGCAGGATGATGCGACCGAGCAGAACAAGCCGCGGGAAGAGGCGCGTGCGACGACACCACAGCTGCCGAGCGTGGGTACCGCAGCTGATCCGGCGCCGCCGGTGGCTGCTGCCGATCCGATTCCGATGCTGCCGCCTGCGCCCCAGCAGGAAGTGCCCATGCCCGGTTTTCCGTCGGCGAGTAGGCCACAAGAAGATCGCGGGCCGACGTTGATGGACCGGCGCATGGGCGGCGGTTCCGGGGTAGGGGGGGGCGACGCGGGCGCGTCGTCCGGTAGCCAGAACTCTGACTACAACCAGGCGATGATCGCTGCCATGCAGGCGGCAGCAAATCCTCAGACCCAGCCGCAGAAGGTCCGTCGTGGCCCCGACGTGGAAAATGTCTCCAATGCCGCCTATATCCGTAGCCCTGACGCGCTGCTGGTTCGTGGCACGTACCTGAGATGCGTGCTGGAAACGCGGATCATCACCGACGTGGCCGGCTACACATCGTGCCTGCTGACCGAGCCGGTGTACTCGATCAATGGGCGCAGCCTGCTGCTTCCGAAGGGCTCCAAGATCTATGGCTCCTACGGCGGTGGTCCGATCGGCAAGCGGGTGGAAGTGATCTGGGATCGCATCACCACGCCGAATGGCATCGACGTGGCGATGTCCAGCCCTGGTACGGACGGCCTGGGCGGGGCAGGACATCCTGGCCAGTACAGTGCGCACTGGGGTAGCCGTATCGCGTCGGCGCTGATGATCAGCCTCATCGCTGACGCCTTCAAGTACGCCGCAGCCGAGCACGGTCCAGAATCGACAACGGTCGCCAGCAACGGCTTTGCCGTGCGCTCTCCCTACGAGAGCGCAACCGCTCGCACCATGGAGCGACTTGCCAATGAGGCGCTCAGCGAGCGCCGTCCGCCAACCGTCACGATCAACCAGGGCACGATCGTGAATGTCTACGTCGCCAAGGACGTTGACTTCACCAACGTGCTGAACCCCCGCCGGTAACTCAACGAACGATCATGGACGCCGAAGTGTCACCCCTCGCCCTCGTCTCCAGCGATTTCCTGCGCTATCAGTACGAAGTGCTGGGCATCGCCGAGTACATGACGTCTCCGGAAGTGACGGAAATCTGCATCAACCGTCCCGGTGAGCTGTACCTGGAAACCCGGGCGGGGTGGCAGCGGGTGGACGTGCCGAGCCTGACCTTCGAGCGGGCCCGGCAGTTCTGCACGGCGGTGGTGAACGAGAGCAACACCGGCCAGCGCATCACCGATGCCGATCCGGTCGTGTCGCTCACGTTCCCCACTGGCCAGCGTGCGCAGTTCGTGATTCCGCCGGCATGTGATGCAGGCAAGGTGTCGATCACCATCCGTCTGCCGTCCAAGCACACCAAGTCGCTCAGCCAGTATCACGAAGACGGCTTCTTCAATCAGATCCTGGAAACCGATGGCAGCATCAGCGAGCAGGATCGTGAGCTGCTGGAGCTGCGCCATTCGCGCGAGTACGCCGAGTTCTTCCGGCGTGCGGTGATGTACCGCAAGAACATCGTGGTATCCGGTGCGACCGGTAGCGGCAAGACCACCTTCATGAAAGCGTTGGTCAATCATATCCCGGACAACGAGCGACTGGTCACCATCGAGGACGCGCGCGAACTGTTTCTGACCCAACCCAATGTCGTGCACCTGCTGTATTCCAAGGGTGGACAAAGCACCAGCAATGTCAGCGCCAAGAGCTGCATGGAAGCCTGCCTGCGCATGAAGCCCGAACGCATCATCCTCGCCGAGCTGCGCGGTGACGAGGCGTTCTACTTCATCCGTAACTGCGCGTCCGGCCACCCGGGGTCGATCACCAGCTGCCACGCCGGCAGTCCGGAACAGACCTGGGACCAGCTGGCGCTGATGGTGAAGGCTTCGGCCGAGGGTTCGGGCCTGGAGTTCAACGTGATCAAGCGGCTGTTGATGATGACCATCGACATCGTCGTGCATATCAAGGCGCATGCCGGCTCGCGCTACATCACCGGCATCGACTTCAATCCTGGGCGTGCCCAGGGGCAGGAGGGCTGAAGGATGCTGCCAGGACTGGAAATGATGGCGTGCCCGGAGATGGCCGTCTCGATGGATGTGATGCAGCATGTAATCAACGTCGAATCGTCGCGCAATCCCTACGCCATCGGCGTGGTCGGCGGCGCACTGGTGCGCCAGCCCAAGGCCTTGGATGAAGCGCTGGCGACGGTACGCATGCTGGAAGAGAAGGGCTACAACTTCTCGATCGGACTGGCCCAGGTCAATCGCTACAACCTGGGCAAATACGGGCTGGATTCCTACGAGAAGGCCTTCCAGCAGTGCCCGAACCTGCAGGCGGGTTCGCGCATCCTCGCCGAGTGCTACAAGCGCTCCGGTGGTGATTGGGGCAAGTCGTTCAGCTGCTACTACTCGGGCAATTTCGAGACCGGCTTCCGTCACGGCTACGTGCAGAAGGTCTATGACTCGATGCGCCGCGGGCAGATGCTTGCCAGCAATGGCGTTGCACCGATCGACGTGGTCAGCCGCGGCGAGCGCCGCAGCGTGAAGGTCGAACATCATCCGCAGCTGGCCTCTCCGGCGCAGGCCCGCATCGTTGCGCAGTCCAATGGCCCGGTGTACGTGCCGTCGGAAGATCCCGCACGCGCCTATGTCGTGTACCCGTCCACCGGTGCGATGGCGCGGGGCAGCCTGCTGAATCTCGCCGACCAGACGCTGTCCAAGGTGGTGCTGGGTTCAGTGGACAGGATGATGCAGCCTCAGGCGCAGCCCAGCCAAGGGCCCGCCTATCCCCAGCAACAGGCCGGTGGCATGCCGCAGCAGCTGCCTCAGCAGGGTGCTGCACAGGCGATGGCCATGCCGCAGCAGTTGCCAAGTGCTGCTGGCGCCGGCAATGAGGGGCCAGTGATGCTGCGGCCCTGGAGCGAGCGCAACCAGCCTGTCGCCGGTGGCGACAATTCATTCAACGCACCGGTGCAGGCTGCGCCGGTGCAGCAGATTCCCGCAGGGGATGCGGCCTTCGTGTTCTGACGAAGTCGTGGTGCGGCCAGTCCCCCGGCTGGTCGATTCAGTTGTGTTAGTCCATCAACAAGGAAATCAATCCATGAAGCGATCCAATCTCGACCTCGTCCAGGCCCAGCGCACGCTGAAGACTCTCCTGATGGCCACCCTCTTCGTTGGTGCGCTGTTCGCTCCGGAGGTCTTCGCCAATCAGGGCGGCGTCAATTATGGTGGCACCGAGAAGAAGGTATGTGGCTTCTTCGACAGCATCAATGGTCTGCTGAACATGGCCTCGATCGCCGTGGTGACCATTGCCGTCATCTTTGCTGGCTACCAGATTGCCTTTGCGCATAAGCGCATTGGTGATGTGGCTCCGATCCTGATCGGTGGCGTACTGATCGGTGCCGCTGGCCAGATCGCACGTATGCTGCTGGGTGACGACTATGGCACCTGCGAGGGCAAGACCTCCATGCTGATCCAGCAGGCTGTCCAGTACTACAGTGCATAAGAACGTCGTCTTCCGCGGCTGCACACGTCCGGCAATGTTCCTGGGCGTTCCCTACCTGCCATTCTTCATGGTGGCAGGTGGGTTGCTGCTGCTCAGCATGTACACGAACTTCTGGTTTCTGCTCACCATTCCGGTGGCGGTCTTCATCATGCGGCAGATGGCTAAGCGTGACGAAATGATCTTCCGCCTGTTGGGCCTGCGCCTGCTGTTCAAGCTGAAAGTCCGCAACGTGCAGGAACACGATGGTATGTGGGTGTTCAACCCCAACCATTACCGCGACAAACCGGCCCGAATGGATTGAGGTCCGGATCCGGCCCGCGGGCGCAAGCGTCCGTCGGGTCTGTTGAAACTTCTTGGCAGTACCTCTTTGGAAGCAGTCGTATGTTCAGCCCTGACACCTCCATCAGTGAGTTCATTCCCCTGTCGACGCATGTCGCCCCGAACGTGGTCAAGACCACGGGCGGCGACTACCTGTTGACGTGGTACCTGGAAGGACTGCCGTTCGTTGGTCGCGAGGAATGGGAGCTGGAGCACCGGCACAATACGTTCAACCGCCTGCTGCAGACGCTGAGGGCACCGGATTTCGTCAATGTCGCCTTCTGGGTGCACGACATTCGCCGTCGCCGTACGTTGAAAGGCAAGAGCCACTACAGCCAGCGCTTCAATCAGGATGTATCCGACCAGTACATGGGCATGCTGTCCGCCCAGCGCATCATGCAGAACGAGCTGTACCTCACCATGATCTACCGCCCGGTCGTGGCCGGGAAACGCTTCGTGGAAAGGTCGGCGAATGTCGAGCGCTTGCAGGCCGAGCAGGAGCAGGCCATCGAGAAGCTGATGGAACTGGCCGGCAACGTCGAGGCAGTGATCCGCGATTACGCACCGTATCGCCTGGGCATGTACGAGGCCAAGAACGGCGTGGTGTTCTCTGAAACGCTGGAGCTGTTCGGCTACCTGATCAATCGCATCGACGAGCCGGTCCCGGTGCTGTCGGCACCGATCAAGGACTACCTGCCGGTCAGCCGGCACATGTTCTCGGCCAAAACCGGTGACTTCGTCATCAACACCCCTAATGGTGCCAACCACTTCGGCGCCATCCTGAACATCAAGGAGTATGCCGAAGGAACTTACCCGGGCATCCTCAACGGCCTGAAGTACCTGGACTACGAGTACGTCATCACCCATTCGTTCAGCCCGATGGGGCGTCAGGACGCGCTCAAGGTGCTCGACCGCACCAAGGGCATGATGATCTCCTCCGGTGACAAGGCAGTCAGCCAGATCGTCGAGCTGGACCAGGCGATGGATCAGCTGTCGTCGGGTAATTTCGTGCTGGGCGAGTACCACTTCATCATGACGGTCTACGGCGACAGCCAGGCCAAGCTGTCGCAGAACGTGGCCACGACACGCGCCGAGCTGTCCAATGCCGGTTTTGTGTCGACCAAGGAAGACCTGGCGGTTACCTCGTCCTTCTATTCGCAATTGCCGGCCAACTGGCGCTACCGCACCCGCCTCGCCAACGTCAGCTCGCTGAATTTCCTGGGCCTGTCGCCGCTGCACAACTTCGCGACCGGCAAGCAGCACAACAACCCGTGGGGCGACTGCGTCACCACACTGCAGACCACGAACGGCCAGCCGTACTACTTCAATTTCCACGCGACCCATCCGTCGGAGAATTCGCTGGGCGAGAAGGCGATCGCCAATACCATGGTGATCGGCAAGTCCGGTACCGGTAAGACTGCGCTGATCAACTTCCTGCTCAGCCAGGTTCAGAAGTACGAGCCGTCACCGACCATCTTCTTCTTCGACAAGGACCGTGGCGCTGAGATTTTCGTCCGCGCCTGCGGTGGTAACTATCTGGCCCTGGAGAACGGCGCGCCGACCGGGTTCAACCCGTTCCAATGCGAGAACAATGAAGCCAACGTGCAGTTTCTGGCCGACCTGATCAAGGTGCTGGCCGGCAAGCGTGAATACAGTGCGCGCGAGGAGGAGGACATCTACCGCGCAGTGGAAAGCATGCTTGATACGCCGATGCACCTGCGCAGCATGACCAACTTCCAGAAGAGCCTGCCCAACATGGGCGACGATGGGCTCTACGCGCGCATGCGCCGCTGGACCTCGGGCAATTCGCTGGGCTGGGTATTCGACAATCCGGTCGACACCGTTGATCTGAGCAAGGCCAATATCATCGGCTTCGACTACACCGACATCATCGACAATCCCGAAGTGCGCGTGCCGGTCATCAATTACCTGCTGCACCGCCTGGAATCGTTGATCGATGGTCGTCCGCTGATCTACGTGATGGACGAGTTCTGGAAGATCCTGGACGGCGAGGGTGGCCTGAAGGAATTCGCGAAGAACAAGCAGAAGACCATCCGTAAGCAGAATGGTCTGGGCATCTTCGCAACGCAGAGCCCGGAAGATGCACTGAAGAGTGATATCTCCGCCGCCCTGATCGAACAGACCGCCACCCTGATCCTGCTGCCGAACCCGAATGCCAGCAAGAGCGATTACATGGATGGCCTGAAGCTGACCGAGGCCGAGTTCAAGGTGGTTACCGCGCTCGACGAGCGCTCGCGCTGCTTCTTGGTCAAGCAGGGCCATGCGTCCAGCGTCTGCCAGCTCAACCTGCGTGGCATGGACGACATCCTGTCGGTGATCTCGGCCTCGACCGACAACATCGACATCATGCATCGCGTGTTGCAGACCGCTGCAGTCCGCAACCGGATCACCGTGGACGAGCTCACGCCGGAGCAGTGGCTGGAAGACTTCTACAAACATCGAAAAGGGTCCGGGAAGCGGGCCGAGCAGGAGGAGACGGCATGAAGACGCTCGCTCAGACGAACAAGGAAACCCCCATGACAACTGAACTCCGCCGCACTCCGGTGCGACGCAGGCGCTTCGCGCCGATGATGGCCGCAGTGTTGACCCTGGGCATGACCATCAGTACAGGCACCAGTCCCGCGCAGGCGATGACGGTCTATGACCCATTCAACTGGATCATGAATTTCATGCAGGAGATGAAGGCCGGTCAGGAATATCTTCAGACTGCGCAGCGTTGGAGTGAAACGGCTCAGCAGTACTCCAAGACCATCGACAACTGGATGTCCAAGCTCCAGAACTGGACCCAGATCATTGCTTCCCCCCTGATGCCGCCGACTCCTGCGCTGACGAAGATTCCCGAGAACTGGAACGTGGCCGAGAAGTGCGGCGGCGATTCCATGATCAGCATGAATGGTCTGATGGCAGTGTTGAACATGAGCCCGGGCGGTGACATCGGCGCGCAGCAGCGTGCGATCTGCTCTTACATCCAGGTGCTTGAGAACAAGAAGTACAACGAGACTGTCGAGGTCGTGCAGATGTCCATGCCGGCGATGGAGCAGATGCTTCAGCAGCTGCGTCGGATCCGCAACGCGTTCAAGAATGAAGGCGCACTGCAGGAGGATATCTCCAACAATACGGCAACCTCGGTCGAGCTTGAGAAGGCCTTCAAGAAGTGGGAGACCACCATCAAGGTCTACGACCAGCAGATCGCTGCCTTGCAGGGGCGGCAGAAGAATCTGGCCGAGCGTGCGTTGCGGGGCGAGCGCAACCCGATTGGAAGTGTCATCAAGGCCGGCGCGCTGAAGGCCGCGCTCTCCACCAAGTGAATCACGTGCGCAACGCACTCCAGCAGGGCCCCGACGCGGGGCGGGTGATGTGATGAGTCAGGGAATGATGCACGGTATGGTGTTCAATGATCTGTTGCACGGCACGTTGTTCGCCTCCGTGGGCGACTTCGTCTTCTTCCGGCTGATCCTGGAATATCTGCGCGAAGAGATCACCAATTTCGGCAACGGTATCCTGAGCCGGATGATGACCTGGGTCGGCACGATGGCCCTGGTGCTGATGACGCTGTGGGTGCTCATCCAGGGCTTCCGCATCGTGACTGGGCGAAGCCGTGACTCGATGGCTGCGTTGATGACGAACATGGCACGGGCGGCACTGATCGTTACGGTCGCTACGTCGATGGCCATGTTTGGGACCAAGCTGCAGAACTTCCTGACTGGCGATGTTCAGGACCAGATCACCTATATCGTGACCGGAAAGAAGTCGACTGCCGAGGAATTGATTGATAAGAACCTGGGTTATATGCAGTTGGCGCTCACGTCGGTGAGTGTGCTGGATGTTGCCGGCGACGTAACGCTGGATAGCGCAAAGACCCGTGCGATGTGGTTCATTGGGCTGGGCACCGGCGGACCGGCCGTTACGGCGGGCGCCATGCTATTGCTGTACCAGATCGCAATGTCATTGTTCATTGGTTTTGGTCCGCTGTTCATCCTCTGCCTGCTGTTTGAGCAGACAAAGTCCCTGTTCCAACGATGGTTGTTCTATGGCATCGGCACCATGTTCTCGATGGCGGTGCTGGCTGCGATGACCGGCATTGCCATGGAAATGGTGGCGCGCGTGGCGGCTTCGTTCTGGGGCGCGTCTGCGCTGGGTGCACTGCTGGGGTCGAACCTGACCGAGGGCATGAGCAGCATGGCGCTGCAGCAGGGCGGCATGGGCCTGATCCTGACGACGCTGATCCTGACTGCGCCCCCAATGGCTGCGATGTTCTTCCAGGGCACCCTGGGTACCTTCATGGCATATTCGCAGATAGGTGGTAGCGCCGTGCCGACCTCGCCGGGTCCGAATGGGCAGCCGCCGGGTTCTAGTGGATCGGGTGGTATGTTTACGCCTCCGGCGCCAGCTTCGAACTCAAGTACCGGTGTGTTGGCCAACCAGAGTGCGACACCTAGGCTCCAAGGTCAGGGCGAAGTGCAATCTACTTCAGGCCCAGGTTTGCGGGGCAATGCTCCCTCCGGCAACACTTGATTGACCAAAATTGTCGTCAATGGAATCCCGTCCTCATGAAATCCGTGTTGCCTGCATTGATGGTCCTGATGGTTGGAACTGCTTGGAGCATTGATTCCGCCTTGGCGGAGGGGAATTGTCCGCCTGGCTTCTATCCTATAGGTGGCCAAGGGGTGCAGGGTTGTGCGCCGATTCCCGGGGCAAGTGGCGGTGGTACAACCGCCCCTGTTTCACCGCCTCAACCTTCCGGTGAGTGGATCACCACTTGGGGAGCGATTGCCACCTCCAAGCGCACTTCCGATGCTGGTGTATCCACTGGTCAGCGAAAGAAAAGTGGCGCGGAAAAAGAGGCGCTTGGCAAATGTTCCTCGGCGGGTGCAAAGGACTGTCAAGTGGTGCTTGCCTACTTCAATCAATGTGCCGCGTGGGTGGTGCCAAGTGGACAGACGGGGCGGGGAGGATCTGGCATAGGAAGAGGGCCAACACTTGAGCTGGCGGAGCAGGAGGCGCAGAAGGGCTGCACAAATGACGAAGCTGGGGCCTGCAAGGTCTTTTACACTGACTGCACAAAGCCCATATTCAGGACTTACTGAAACAGTAGAATTGAATCTGTTCTGAGGACCTCGGGACTCTACATATGAAGCGTCAGATCTCGTGCTTCGGGGAGAAGACAGGTTTGTGTGCGGATGATTTGATGGCTGAGGCTCTACTATATTGAGTTCGCAATCACTTCGGTGAGCCAGCGGAAGTTGTTGGAGATGTACTCAGACGAGGTCAGCGCGTGTCGCGGACAGATCATCGGCTTCGTAACGGTGGACCGGCCGATACAGCAGGCGCATGCTGTTGCTGTACGAGATCGCAATGTCATTGCTCATTGGTTTAGGTCCGCTGTTCATCCTCCGCCTGCTGTTTGAGCAGACAAAGTCCATCTTCCAACGCTGGTTGTTCTATGGCATCGGCACCGTGTTCTCAATGGCGGTGCCGGCTGCGATGACCGGCATTGACATGGAAATGGTGGCGCGCGTGACGGCTTCGTTCTGGGGCGCGTCTGCGCTGGGTGCATTGCTGGGGTCGAACCTGACCGAGGGCATGAGCAGCAAGGCGCTGCAGCAGGGCGGCATGGGCCTGATCCTGACGACGCTGATCCTGACTGCGCCCCCAATGGCTGCGATGTTCTTCCAGGGCACCCTGGGTACCTTCATGGCATATTCGCAGATAGGTGGTAGCGCCGTGCCGACCTCGCCGGGTCCGAATGGGCAGCCGCCGGGTTCTAGTGGATTGAGCGGGGGGGTGTATATGCCTCCGGTTCCCACCAATTCGAGGGCCTCAAGTCAGGTTCCGGTTCAAGATGCAACGCCTAGATTTGGAGGTGCGACCACTGAATCTCCGATTCAGAGTGGGCAGCGCGGCAATGCTGGAACAATGAATTCGTAACTCTTCGGGAATTGGAGGCCATGATGCGAACGACTTTGACCTACACAGTTCTCGTTGTATTGTTGTTATGCGTACACTCCGCATCAGGAGAGGGTGGCTGCCCCCCGGGGTCGTATCCGATCGGTGGGCAGGGTGTCCAGGGTTGTGCGCCAATTCCTGGTGCAGTTGGTGGAACGGCTTCAGCCTCTGCTCCCGCTCCTGCTCAGCCGTTGGGGGAGTGGTTGACGAGATGGGGAGCCGTGGCTGAGTCGCCTACGTCAAATCTCGTCGGTACCGCAGCCAATGAGTCCAGCGAGCGGCGCGCGGTGGCTGCGGCGATCAAGAAGTGTGCCGCAGAGGGTGCAAAGGACTGCAAGTCTTCGGTTACCTATTACAACCAATGCGTTGCATTCGCTGTGCCGTCCTCAGGAAAGGGGCAGGGCTCCCTGGATACGGCGGTGGACGCAGAGACCGTCGCTAGAAATGCGATTGGTCATTGTCGGGATACCGGAGGCGGAAAGTGCGCCGTCGTCTATTCCGAATGCTCCTTGCCCGTCTTCCGGAAGTATTGATAAGGCCTCAGATAGGTCAGCAGAAAAATTGGGAATTGATCGTCAGATTAGCGTGAGTGGGGTTGCGCTCTTGTCAGTACCTCGAATGCCAGCGTTTCCATGAGATGCCGCTAAAAGAAGGGCCCAGAACGGGAAGCTGTGTAAGAATGCGCCGCTTTTGGGCGCGTGATCACAGCGGCGGCATGACTTTCTTCAATTGGTACGCTTTGTGGATCACCCTGAGCGGGGGAAGCACGTACTTCCTGTCTGGCATGGATCCAGTCTGACGCAGAGGCTACGGGGGCCGCGCAAGGGAGCTGCAGGAACGAATCATCGTGCGCACTGACTGCGCCCCCAATGGCTGCGATGTTCTTCCAGGGCACCCTGGGTACCTTCATGGCATATTCGCAGATAGGTGGTAGCGCCGTGCCGACCTTGTATCCCAGAAATCGAAGTGAGCTGCGGAAGCGGCGGCGATCGACAGATGTGTCCGGCGAGGAGGGAGCAAGTGTCAGATTCGTTTGAGCTATCACGATCAATGCGCCGCAATCGCCGATCCGTCGCCCCGCTCGGGCGGACAGGCTGCCGGAAATTCAATCGTTGCCAGCGCTGAAACACTTGACGAAGCTCAATCGCTCGCGTTGAAGGAATGCGCCTCTGTGAATGATGGGGGAGCGTGTGAAGTGGCCTACTCGGCCTGCAGCATGTCGGAATTCAGGGCGTATCGCTGATCGCCAAGTTCCGCATGATATCTGTCAACAGGTACGCATGCCACGTCAGAAAAGGGCGCTATGCGTGACAGCGTCTGATATGGCTTGGACTTTTTCCAGTGTGCCCCGGAGACTTCATACGTGTTCGCAGATGGTTGCAAATTGGATCGGACGCGAGTGAGTGAAAATGACTAGTCGTTCGATGCAAATGGTCGTAGCAGCAATGCTCTCGCTAGTATTCTCGTCCGCAAGTGCGGAGGGCAACTGTCCCCCTGCTATGTATCCGATCGGAGGGCAGGGAGTACAGGGCTGTGCACCTATCCCGGGAGCAAACAAAGGCGGGTTGACCGCTCCCGTCTCGCCGCCACAACCGTCTGGAGAATGGATCACCACCTGGGGTGCAATTGCCACATCCAAGCGAACGTCGCATGCAGGTGTGTCGACAGGGCAGCGAAGGAAGAGTGGAGCGGAGCAGGAAGCCCTTGGCAAGTGTGCTTCCGCGGGTGCGAACGATTGCAAGGTTATGCTTGCCTACTTCAATCAGTGTGCGGCATGGGTAGTTCCCAGCGGCCGGACAGGTCAGGGTGGATCTGGTATTGGACGCGGACCGACACTCGACGTGGCAGAGCGCGAAGCTCAGAAAGGCTGCACAAATGACCAAGCCGGGGCATGCGAGGTTTTCTATACAGATTGCACAAAGCCGATCTTCAAGGCGTATTGATGTTGCCGCCTCTCAGCTGTGCGTCCGGAACCGCTGGGCGAAGGGTTGAGTGGATGGTGAGCCGTTGCCAAATTTCACATGTCCAAATCAAACGAGTCCAGTGAGTGGCAGGCGATAGCTGTCGCCATCAAAAGGCGGGCAGCTGAAGAAGCAGGGCTACAAGCCTTCTGCGACCTGTTTTAATCCGGGAGTCGCATCCGCGGCGCCATCCTCGGGGAAGGCGCAAGGATCACTGAATCAGGAGGTTGGGATGATGAAATGCGGTCTGGCCGGGGTGTTGGTTGCTGCTGCCGCCGGGTTTGTTGGAGGCATCAGTTCCGCGCACGCAGAAGGCAACTGTCCGCCAGGGATGTACCCCATTGGCGGCCAGGGTGTTCAGGGGTGTGCACCAATTCCCGGATCTAGTGGAACTTCCATGACTCCGTCCGCGCCGGCACCCGCGCCCGCTGGGGAATGGGTGAAAACCTGGGGCGCGATTGCGGTCTCGAAGGCCACGTCCGAGGCCGGTGTTTCAACCGGGATGAGATCCCGGCGAGCCGCTGAGAAGGAGGCGCTGTCCAAGTGTGGTATCAGCGGAGCTCCTGATTGCTCGCTCAACATGACGTACTTCAACCAGTGCGTCTCATGGGCCATCCCTGCTGGCCGTTCGGGACGGGGGCAATCTGGTATTGGATCGGGACCCACGCCGGAAGCTGCACTTGAGACGGCGCGGTCACTGTGCAGGAACGATCAACCGGGCGCATGCGATGAAGTCTATGCGGATTGCACGCAGCCGGTGTTTGATCGCTATTGAGTGGCGTTGCGACAGGTGAGGCTCGCGCTTTGGGCCCCGCGGCGGGTGGGCTGCTGGGAGCCCATGCGGCGATGGTAGCGTGCGCCGAGCCGTGACCCACTTCGCCGGGCCCGCACGAACAATTGCGGAGTGCTGATCGTATGGATGGTGTATCCGGAATCGGGATCCATCAGCGCCAATCCCGATTTTATGTGATCAAGTGCGCTTTTCATCCCAAGCACCCTTCGACGAGCGCTGCCTCCTCGAAGTAAGCTGCGTGCGCGTCAAAATCCCGACGCGCTGGTGCCATCGAACGCAGGAGCTTTTCCGTCCATGAGGACTGTGTCCCCCCGCAGTGCGGGTGACGCTTGCCACCATCGCGGTTGCCGTGGGCTCGGGGCTATCATCCGCCATGGCGGCCGCAGGGCACGTGCGAGGCATCGCCCCGTTTCCGGCCTCCGCTCGGGAACTGGCAAGACGGGATTGAAGGAGTTGCAGGGGATGGAGAAGGGGAGTGGCACGCACATGGACAATGCCCTGGCGTTCGTTCCGTCCGGCGCGAACCTGCTGGAAGCCGTACGCGGCGATCTGACCGGTAATGGTTTCCAGGACCAGCTGCTGGTGATCGACCAACCTCCTCCGGAGGGCTTGCTGCCCGGCGAGCACGGACCGAACCGGGTCCTGCTGTTGCTGCTGGGCGATGCCACGGGCCGCTGGCAGCTGGCGGCACGCAACGACAAGCTGGTGCCGTGCTCAACGCGCGGTGGCATTGCCGGTGACCCCTTCGCCTACGTGACGATTGAAGACGGCGCGTTCAGCGTGATCACCAACGGCGGCAGCCGCGAACGCTGGAGCAGCGTCTACACCTTCCGGTATGCACCTGCCGAGCAGGCGTGCTGGGTGCATGGCGTGCAGCGCAAGGTGGTGGACACCGAAACCGAAGCGACCCACACGCGCGATTTCTCCGCGGCCGAGCTTGGCCGGGTGCGGTTCGAGGATTTCGATCCGTCCGTCGTCGCCGACGTCAGCTTGCCCTGAGTGCCATGCCCGTGAGGAGGCGGGAGTATCCAACGATGATCGAGCAGGAGTTTCACCGTGTCGCAGGATAGAGAGTCGCAGCTGTTGCGGCAGGCCACGGAGGCCGGCATGACCTCGTCCCGGGAACTGGCCAACTTCATGGCGCAGGCCGGGCACGAGTCCCGTGGCCTGAGCCGGCTCAATGAGAGTTTCAACTTCACCCGGGGCATCTCGCAGATCCCGGTGGAAGCAGCGTGGCGCAATGGCAATGGCGCGCTTGAGAGCGCCCGCCAGGAGGCGCTGCGCGGGCGGCCGGAGAACCTGGCTGAGCTGATGTACGGCGGGCGCATGGGCAACGACGCGCCTGGCGACGCGCTGAAGTATCACGGCCGCGGCTATCTGCCGCTGGTCGGCAAGGAGAATTACGAGCGTGCCGGCAAGGCGCTGGACCTGGACCTGGTGAATCAGCCGGAGCTGGCCGCGCAACCCGAGCACGCAGGCCGTATTGCCGTGTGGCAGTGGCAGACGCGGGTGCCGGAAGCGGCGCGCGAGGACGTGCGCGAAGCGACGCGTGCCCTGAATGGCGCGCTCAACGGCATCGAAGCCCGCCAGCAGCGTTTTGACGTGTGGCAACAGAAGCTGACCCCCGATGTGATGGCGCGCCTGGAGCGTGGCGAAGTGGGGGCGCCTGCCCAGCCCACAACGGGACGCGACATGTCGCAACCGGGCGAGCCGGGATACACGCTGTTCTCGGGAGCGCGCCAGCACCTGCAGCAGATGGGGCCGCAAAGCGGTCTGCGCAGCGTGCAGGAACTGGACAATGCCGCCGGCGCACTGGCGCTGAGCGCGCAGAAGGCGGGGATGTCGCGCATCGATCATCTCCTGGCGGGTAATGACGGTCGCACGCTGTTTGCTGTACAGGGCGCGCTAGGCGATCCGGCCATGCTGCGCGCATCGGTCGATCGCGAACAGGCGGCGCAGCAGCCGCTGGCGCAGAGCAGCCAGCAATTGGCTGCCAATGTCGCCCAGCAGGACCCGGCGGCTGCGCTCGCCCGCGAGCAGGAGCAGCGTTCTCGATCCCTGTAACACCGATGCCGGCGGGCAGGGTGCCCGCTGGCGCTTTACGTACGACGCGTGGCGCCCTGTGGCGCCGACATGGAAACCCACCCGTAAGGACACCACATGCGAATCGTTCCCCCGAATGCCCGCCACGCCGCTGCCCGCTGCAATGCACCCGTGCGCCGCCTGCCGCCGCTCTGGCTGCTGTCACTTGGACTTGCCGCAGCGTCGGCACAGGCTCAGGAGGCAGCGGCGCCCGTCGTGGAGACGCGCCCCGCTGCCGAGGCTACCGTTGAGGCGCCTGCAGGGGCGGCGCCCGTTGCAGCGCCCGCGGCGGCCGACGCCGTTGTCGCGGCGCCGGCTCCCGAAGTACCGGCTGCCGTGACACCCCCTGCGACACCGGTGGTGGACACGCAGCCGGCGCCGGCTGCGGACCCGGCGCCGGCGCCCGTTCCGCCCGCAGCGGCGGCGCCTGTGGCTGCACCGCCTACAGTCGTCGAGCCAGGGGTCCCGGCCGTAGCGCCGGCACCGCCCGCATTGGCGATCGTGCCGTTGCCGCCCGAGCAGGCGACCGAGCGTGCGCTCGGTGCCCGCTGCCCGGTGGATCTGGCCGGGCGGCTGGCGACCCAGGGCGACCTGTTGATCGGCGCCTGCCAGGGCACCATGCCGGCGCATCTGGCTGCGATGCTGGTCGCGCTGCCCGAGCAGGACATCCACCTGCCGCGCAGCTGGCGCGAGCGTGAGGTGCGGCAGAAGGCCTGGTTCAAGGCGGTGCCGGGCTACGGCCAGCGCCCGGACTTCATCGTCCGGATGGGCGACATCTGGGTGCGCTCGTTGGAAGGGCGCGACGCCGACAGCACGTTCTACCTGGTGTCGGCGCCGTTCACCTGCAGCGACCAGGTCGCCAACCGCGGTGAGTACGGCGCGGAGCCCGTGCGCGTCCCAGCGGGCGACTGCCGCGAGGCCTATGTGGCCCAGCGTGTGTACCAGGTCCGCGGGGACGCGGCGCCGAGGGATGTGACCGCCGATGCCATGCCGGCCATGCCCCCGGTGACGGAAGCTGATCGTGCGCGCCAGCTCTCGCGTGAGGGACGGATCAGCCTGGACCACAGCAAGTTGCAGTATGGCCCGGCCATGCGCTGGTTCGTGCAGTATCCGGAGTCGGCGCAGAAGGGTGGTCCGCGCGCCTACGGTGACTGGAACCGCGAGCACATCGCGTTCGTGGTCTGGACCGGCGATCGCTTCGAGCTGCGCGACAAAGTCGCGCGGGCGCAGTGGCCCTGTGATCCGGTGGCGCCCGGCGATCGCGCCTGCGGTGGATTCCCGGATTCCGGGCCGGATCTGTTCGTGACGGCCGGAGCATCGCTGCCGGTGGCGGCCTCCAGCCCCTGAACCAGAGTGCCGATGTACAACGGGAGCCGGAATTACCGGCTCCCGTGCTGTCCATCAGGCCTGCAGGCTGCGGGTCTGGTTCTGCTGCTGTTCCAGCTGCTGGTCGCGCTCCAGTGCAAGGCGCTGACCTGCGGCCTGCTGGTCGATGCGCTGGCTGCTCTGTTCCAGTGGGGTGTTCATCGCCACTGCCGTATCCACCGACACGCGAAGGTGGGCGGGATCGCCGCCCTGGCCCTGCACGGCGAAGCTGCGCGAGGCATCGGCATTCATGACCACTTCGTCGATGCGCTTGCCGCCCGCTGCGTGCATTTCGGCGGCCAGGCTGCCTGCCAGTTGCGTGCTCATTACGTCCGGTACCCGGCCGACGCGCACGTCCTGCGCGTGCACGCCACGGATCGCGTCGTTGAACAGTGGGTTGCCCACATGGTTGGCGTCGTCCATGCGCAGCATGCTGGTGTGATGGCCGTTCTTCTCCGCTTCGCGGCGTGCCGGCTCACCGGGCTGCAGCGGGCCGCGGATGTGGTCGTACAGATCGACGGCGCCGCCCGGAATGCCCCGCGCCGCGCGGGTGACACCACGGCGCAGTGATTCAACGTCGTCGCGGTACTCCTCGATCATCCTGGCGTTGTCTTTTGCCAGCTTCTGCGTTTCCGGGTGTTGCAGCACCGAGCCGTCACCGAGGAAGTTGCCCAGCTTGTGCGCACCGAACGAGCTGCCTGCGGCGATGATCGGCCGGTCGGGGATCAGGGCGCGCAACGAGTGATTGCTGAAGCCGTTCGCGGCAAGCGTGCTGATTTCATTTGGCCGGGCGTAGATGCGCACCTGGCCGAAGTGCGGCGACGCCGCGCTGACCGGATCGGAGGCCATGACATGGTTGATCATGGTGTTGCCGCCTTCCGGGATGCGGTAGCTGAGGCTGACCGCGCCATAGGCGTTGAAGGTCTCGCCCTTGACGTTGAAATGGTGCGAGGTGATCTGGGCCAGCGCGCCACCGAGAGAGTGGCCGGTGACGGTGACTTCGGGTGGGCGCTGTCCGAGATCCTGCCCCTCCTTCTTGGCGTAGGCCAGGGCGCGTTGGGTCAGCGCGATGGCGTCCGGTGCCTGGACGTTGGTGCGGGCGACAACCATGCCACCATCGGTCAGGATCGCATCGCGGGCGATCTGTTCGGTGCCGCGATGTGCGACGACAATTTCATTGGTGTCGACTCGCTGGTAGATCGTTCCCTGATAACCGTTCAATCGATTATCAACGTGCTCGAGGATCTTGTACTCATGCCCGTTGATCGCTACGAGCTCTTCCTTGCCGGGAGCGCGTCGACCGACCGCACGGTCCTTGTACACGTCGTCGGAAATACCCGCATAGTCTTGGCTGCTGAGGCTCATTGGCGGACCTCATTGGCTTCAAGTGAAGCCGAGAACAGCGAATTCTGCAGCTCAGGGCGGAACTTGGTGGGGTCTTCTTGGCCGCTTGCGCCGTAGTCAGGAATCTCGTTCACGCGCGGATAGTCCGAACGAGGATAGTGGCGAGTCTCGGTCTCGCCTTTCACGAATGGCGCTGCTTCAATAAATGAAAGGAAACGCGTCTCGCCCTCGGCCCCCGTCGCCTTCAGCATCGCGCCTGCACCGGTGAACTCCCACTTGCAGACACCGCGACCGTAGTAATCCTCATCCAGCATGCGGTCGATGTATACAGTGCCCCGGTACTCGCCATCAGCGACCTTGCGCAGTTCCACCGGTTCCTGGCTGGTAATCCGTGCAGCCGTGCCGGTGGCCGGCTCGATATAGCCACACTGGTCTTCGTTGGTGACGTCGTACTGCGCGACACCTTCGACCACCGCGAAATCGCCCGGGGCGTCCTTCAGGCGCAGCACCAGTTCATAGGCCTTGCGCGGGCTGGGGTTGAGCTTGGCGAGGCCGCGCCCACCCTGGGCGACATCGGCTTCAGCAGCGGCACGTTCCTGGTTCATGGCGGTCTCCGGATGGCAGGCGGTCAACAGAAGCAGAGCAAGGCACGGAATCATCTTGTGGCGCAATGTCGGCCTCCTGGTGTGTAGGGGGAAATGTGGCACTGGCAGCTCATGGCGCGAGCGTCCGCACAGTGGTTGTGGTCGAGAACAGCGCGTCGCGCAGATCTTCGCTGTACCCCGACGGAGCTTCCTCGCCACTGGCACCAAAGTTGGCGACAGTGGCGGCGCGCGGATAGATAAGGTTCGGGTAATGAAGCGTCAGAGGCGAGTCGTTCTCCATGCGCTTCTTGTCGACGAACGTCAGGAATCGCGTATCCGCCTTGCTGGTCGTGGCGCGCAACATCGCACCGACACCCGTCAGCGTCCAATGGCAGACGCCACGCCCGTAGTAGTCCTCATCCAGCATGCGGTCCAGATAAAACGTACCGCGGTACTCGTTCTCGCCGACCTTGTGCAGGGTGACGGGCTCCTGGCTGGTGATTCGGCCTGCAGTGCCTGTTGCAGGCACGATCCGTCCACAGTCTGCGTAGTTGCTGGCGTCGTACTGGGCCACGCCCTCAACAACCGCGAACGGGCCCGGTGCATCCTTCACTGTCAGCACCAGTTCATAGGCCTGCTTCGGCGCCGGGTTGAGCTTGGCCAGGCCGCGTCCACCCGCGGCGACGTCACGCTCGGCATCGGCGTAGGGCGAGCATGCCGCCAGCAGGACGAGGGCGAGCACTGCCAGCAGCGGCCGTCCCGTGGGTTGGGGGCGAGCTACACCCATGGCGGGATCCTGCATCGTGCGTCCATGTCCATCTATCCTTCCTGGGTGGCAGGTTTCTCGATTATGGAGCGTGTCGGGAGCCCTGTGCCACCCTTGGAGACGGATTTTTGACGCCCCCGGGGCGCACTGCCCAAGCGGATCGCTTGCCGCACAGGGCATTCGATCGTGGCGTTGGCGTTGCTGCCGGACGCAGGTTCGCAGCTGAATCCGTGACCGGAATCGATCATTCACATGTCCATCACTTCATCAAAGGTGTTGTCCTTGAACTGCACGATCCGCCCTGAAACCCGCGAAGACCACGCGGTCATCCATGCACTCACCGAGGCGGCCTTCCGCGAAGCCCCGCACAGCAGCCACACCGAGCAGTTCATTGTGGATGCGCTGCGTTCGCGTGGAGAGCTGAGTCTTTCGCTGGTCGCCGAGAAGGACGGACAGGTCGTCGGGCACATCGCGCTGTCGCCGGTGACGATCAGCGATGGCAGCACCGGCTGGTTCGGCCTCGGGCCAATCTCGGTGCTGCCGGACTGGCAGGGGCAGGGCATCGGTGCGGCGCTGATGCACGCGGCGCTCGACGCGTTGCGTGAGCAGAACGCGCAGGGCTGTGTATTGCTGGGGGAGCCCGCCTATTACGGACGATTCGGGTTCCGCGCCGAGCCGGGCCTGGTGCTGCCGGGTGTGCCGCCAGAGTACTTCCAGGCGCTGTGCCTGCGGCCACCGATGGCGCAGGGAGAGGTGCAGTACTCGCCGGCATTCGAGGCCACGGCCTGATGATCGGGGCGGGCCTCGAACATCCGTCGAATGTCAGCCGTTGTACCGGAGATGGATCAGGGGATACGGACGGCCTTGCGAATCGAGCGGTGAGCGGCCGCTTTCGACGAAGCCCATGCGCAGGTAGAAGCCAACGGCCTGCGCGTTCTGTTCGTTGACGTCGGTACTCAGCTGCGGATGCAGGGCCAGCGCGTGCTGCAGCAACTGCCGGCCGATACCGGTGCCGCGTACGTCCGGATCGATGAACAGCGCTTCCATGTGCGTGCCGTCGATCAGCATGAAGCCAAGGGGGCGGTCCTGAGCGTCGACGGCCACGGTCATCGGAGCCTGCGGCAGGAAGCCGGCGACTTCGGCATCGATGGCCTGGCGGTCGTCGGCGCTGAGGAAGTTGTGGGTGGCGTCGACGGCGCGGCGCCAGAGGTCGACGAGGGCGGCGCCGTCGTCGGCGCGCGAGGGACGGAGGGTGGTCATGGGTTCACCAAGGTGCTTGCAAAGAGCGCGTAGTATGGCGCGTCCCGACCCAGCGCGCAGGCGTGGATTCATCCGGTGTTGCGATGGCGGATGAAGGGGCTGTAGGCAGTGGCCTCCGCGCGCAGCGCCACGCCATCCTCGAAATCGCCGCTGTCGTTGAAGGGCACGGAGGGCCACCGCGGCCATTGCGCCAGGCGTTCGCGGTAGTAGTGGGTTGCTGCAGCCAATGCCTCGTCGTGTGCCTGCACGTGCTCCGCTGCCAGCCCGGAACGCACGCCATGCACCAGATGCGGCTCCAGCACGTCGAAGCCGACGTAGCGCAGGCTGTACATCAAGGGCCACAGCAACAACCGGGTATCTCCCTCGCGGCCGTCGACGGCGCAGGCCCGTGCCGATGAGCCTGCGGTGACGCTCAGCAACGCACGCTTGCCGCGCATCGCGCCGTGCTCGTGGCGCAGGCGGCTGTTGTACATCGGCCCGTAAACCAGCACGCGATCCAGCCAGCCCTTGAGGATTGCCGGCGGCGCGAACCACCACAGCGGGAACTGCAGGATGACCAGATCCGCGGCCTGCAGCAGCTGCAGATGGCGCTGCACATCGGCGGGCAGCCGACCCTGTTCGGCGCCGTGGCGTTGTTCGCGCTGGGCATCGAAACGGCCGGGCTGCAGGCGACTTGAATGATGGTGGGCCGCTTCCAGCGGATCGAAGCCCTCTGCATACAGGTCGACCACGTCCACCTCCAGCGCGTCATGCCGCAGCTGCTCCGCGGCCTGCGCGGCCAGGTGGGCGTTGAAGGAGCGGGGTTCGGGATGGGCAAGCAGGATCAGGGCGCGCATGGGGCGAGGTGTTCGAGGAGTGTGCGACCATCCTCGCGGCGCCGGTATGCCCCGGCAATTACGCACCTTGAGGTAACCATGGCCTATCCGGGCGATGTCTATGCCGCCGATTGCTCGGCACGCGATGCGCTGGCGCTGATCTCCGGCAAGTGGGTGATGCTGCTGTTGCCGGCGCTGGCGCAGGGCCCGCAACGCAATGGCGCGCTGCTGAGGAAGATCGAAGGCATCTCGCAGAAGGTGTTGACCCAGACCCTGCGGCAGCTGGAGCGCAACGGGCTGGTCGAGCGGTGTGAGCGGGGCAGCAAGCCACTGCATGTGGAATACCGGCTGACCGAGGTCGCACGTGGACTGGTTGACACGCTGTCCGCCCTGGACCGTTGGGCCGAGCACAATTTCCCGGCGCTGGACGCCGCCCGCGAGCGCTTCGACGCACGTTAGCGGCGCCTGCACGGCCGCGGGCGTACAATGCGGCCCCGGCGGCCATCCTGGCCCTGCAGACACGCGAGAACCGCCATGACCGACGCCCTGGGTGTACCGGTGCACGACGCCGATGAACACTGGATGCGCCATGCGCTGGCGCTGGCCGAGCGTGCGCAGCGCGAGTACGACGAGATCCCCGTTGGTGCGGTACTGGTGGGCGCCGATGGCCAGCTGCTGGGCGAGGGCTGGAACCTCAACATCGCCTCGCACGATCCCAGTGCGCATGCCGAGATCGTGGCCATGCGGGCCGGTGGCACGCGGCTGGCCAATCATCGGCTGCTCGGCAGCACCCTGTACGTGACCCTGGAACCGTGCGCGATGTGCGCGATGGCCATCGTGCATGCACGCGTTGCCCGCCTGGTCTACGGCGCCAGCGACCCCAAGACCGGCGCCTGCGGCAGCGTGTTCGACCTGCTGGGCGATGCCCGCCACAACCACCGGGTGGAGATCCACGGTGGGGTGCTGGCCAAGGAGGCCAGCATGCGCCTGACCAATTATTTCCGTGCCAAGCGTGGCAAGCCGCCGCTGCGGCTGGAAGACCATGCCGGCGAGGCCTGAGGGGGCGAACCGGTATGATGGGCGCCTCTTTCCATCACCGGCAGGCCGCGCGCCTGCCCAGCAACGAGGCGACACATGGCGGACAACGGCGCGGCCAACGAGCGACTGATCTGGATCGACCTGGAAATGACCGGGTTGGATACCGACAACGATTCGATCATCGAGATCGCCACCGTGGTCACCGATGCCCAGCTCAACGTACTGGCCGAAGGGCCGGAATTCGCCATCCACCACCCGCTGGAAACGCTGGAAGCGATGGACGAGTGGAACCGCAACCAGCATCGCCGCTCGGGCCTGTGGCAGCGCGTGGTGGACAGCACCACCACCCTGGGCCAGGCCGAGGCGCAGACGGTGAACTTCCTGGCGCAGTGGATCCCGGCCGGCCTGTCGCCGATGTGCGGCAACTCGATCTGCCAGGATCGCCGCTTCCTGCACCGCCAGATGCCGCGACTGGAGAAGTACTTCCACTACCGCAACCTGGACGTGTCCACGGTGAAGGAACTGGCCAAGCGCTGGGCGCCGAGCGTGGCCGCCGGCGTCGGCAAGAACAGCAACCACACCGCGCTGAGCGACGTGCACGATTCGATCGCTGAGCTGCGCCACTACCGCCAGTTCATGGGCGCGCTGTCGGGGCTGCCGGTTGCCTGAACAACGACGCCGGGCATGGCCCGGCGCTATCGGATGACACGCCAACGGGTAGTGCCGGCCGCTGGCCGGCAAGGCGCCGGGGTCGGATCCCTTTCCTGCGGAAAGGGCTCTGACCCCTCTGTCGTACCCCGCGACGAACCGTTCAACTTCCTGGCGCTAAGATCGGCGCCATGAACGAGCCGATCCTGCTCCCCCGCGACATCGCCCATGACGCCCGCGACTGGTCCGACCTGCAGCGCGCGGTGGCCCTGCTGGAAGCGCCGACCCTGACCGCGCGCATGGCCAACCTGGTCGGCACGCCGCTGGAGTTCGCTGTGAAGGCGCTGCCCAGCTCGGTCTCCAACCGCATCCACGGCGCCGTGCAGGCGGCGCTGAGCAAATCGGCACAGGCCGCGCTGTGGAGCATGGACAACACCCCCGGCAAGGGGGCGTCCACCCGCTGGCACAAACTGGCGGCGGCCACCTCGGGCGCGGTCGGTGGGGCCTTCGGCTTCGCGGCCTTGTTCATCGAGCTGCCGGTGTCGACCACCATCATGATGCGTGCGGTGGCCGACGTGGCCCGCAGCGAGGGCTTCGACCTGTCCGAGTTCAGCACCCGCCAGGCGTGCCTGGAGGTGTTCGCGTTGGGCGGCAACTCGCCGCGCGATGATGCCAGCGAGACCGGCTACTACCTGGCCCGCGGCTTCACCACGGATGTGATGCGCCACCTGTCGGCCGAGCTGGCCGGGCGCGTGGTGACCGGCCGCGACCTGACCCTGGGCGTGGCGCCAAAGGAAGCTGGCAAGCTGCTGGCGAAGATGGTGGAAAAGGTGGCGGCGCGCTTCGGCGTGGTGGTTACCGAGAAATTCGCTGCGCAGGCGGTGCCGATCGTCGGTGCCGCCGCCGGTGCAACACTGAATACCATGTTCACCGACTACTACCAGGACATGGCGCGCGGCCACTTCATCGTGCGTCGGCTGGAGCTGAAGTACGGAGAAGACGTGGTGCGCGCCTGCTATGACCGCGTGGCGCATGGCGGCGTACTGATCGAGCCCACGCTGTAACCGGCTTCGGGGTCGGAGCCCTTTGCGTTGCAAAGGGATCCGACCCCGGTTGCGCGCGGGGTCGGATCCCGTTCCGCAGGAAGGGGCTCTGCCCCCCGGCCGGTCATCCTTGCCTTCGGGGAACAATTGTTTTGCCAGTACATGCCTGTTGCCTGGCAGCTGGCATCCCCATCCTTTGCGGCAGTCCCCCCCCGCAAGAGATCGCCGCCATGTTGTTCACTCCCCACCGCCTGGGCGCCTTGACCCTGCCCAACCGCATCGTGATGCCGCCGATGACCCGCTCGCGTGCCGCCGACGGCAACGTCGCCACCGCGGACATGGCCGCCTACTACGCCCAACGTGCCAGTGCTGGCCTGATCGTCAGCGAAGGCACCCAGATCAGCCCGCAGGGCCAGGGCTATGCCTGGACCCCGGGCATCCACAGCCCGGAACAGGTGCAGGGCTGGCGCCGGGTGACCGATGCCGTGCATGCCGCTGGCGGCCGCATCTACGCCCAGCTGTGGCATGTGGGCCGGGTCTCGCACGTGGCCCTGCAGCCGGGTGGTGCCGCACCGGTGTCGTCGTCGGCGCTGCTGGCCGAAGGCGTGAAGGTGTTTGTCGACCCTGCAGGCGCTGGCCCGGAAGCGGGCGTAGGCGAGATGATCCAGCACTCGATGCCGCGCGCGCTGCGCGAAGACGAGATTCCGGGCATCGTCGCCGACTATGCACAGGCCACCCGCAATGCACTGGCCGCCGGCTTCGATGGCGTGGAGCTGCACGGGGCCAATGGCTACCTGATCAACCAGTTCATCGACTCGCAGGCCAACCGGCGCACCGACGGCTATGGCGGCGCGTTGCAGAACCGGCTGCGGTTCCTGCGCGAGGTCGTGCAGGCGGTGACGGCCGTAGCCGGTGGTGACCGCGTCGGTGTCCGTCTGGCGCCGCTGACGACGTTGCAGGGCGCGGTGGACGATACGCCACAGGCGACCTATCTGGCCGCGGCGCACCTGCTGGGTGAGCTGGGCGTGGGCTACCTGCACATCGCCGAAGCCGACTGGGACGATGCACCGTTGATGCCGGTGGCGTTCAAGCAGGCGCTGCGCATGGTCTACCCGGGCACGCTGATCTACGCCGGCAAGTACACCGCCGAACGCGCCGAGCAGGCACTGGCTGAAGGCTGGGCTGACCTGATCGGCTTCGGTCGCCCGTTCATCGCCAACCCGGACCTGCCGGAGCGACTGCGTACCGGTGCGGCGCTGAATCCGCCGGATCGTGCGACATTCTTTGGCGGTGGCGCGGCGGGCTTCACCGATTATCCGACGCTGGAAGAGAGCGTCGCGGCCTGATCCTGGCCGGCATTCCAGTCAGGCGGCGGGGGTAGTGCCGGCCGCTGGCCGGCATTTCAATGTCGTATCGCCGATGGGTGGGTGCCGACCGTTGGTCGGCACTACCGGCATGGATCAGGGCTTGTCGCGCACCAGCGCGTCAGCCTCTATCACGCCGCCATCCTTTCCATGCAGGTACAGGTGCATGTCCTGCTGCGGGTACGGGATGTTGATGCCCGCCTTGTCAAAGCCCAGCTTCAGCTGCTCCAGCAGCGTGACCTTGGTACCGAACCAGTCGGCCGACTTCACGTAGCAGCGGATGCCCAAGTTGATGGCGTGCGCGCCCAGTTCATACACCACCACGTCCGGTGCCGGTGTCTGCAGCACGCGTGGGTCGGCCTTCATCAACGCCAGCGCGGTATCGCGTGCCAGCTGGATGTTGTCCTCATAGCCGATGCCGATCACCAGCTCGACGCGGCGCGTCGGTTCGGCGGTGAGGTTGATGATCGGTGCGGCAGTGATCAGCGTGTTCGGAATGGTGGTGTGCTGGTTGTCGGCACCGGTGATGACGGTCTGGAAGATGCGCACTTCGCGCACCGTGCCGGTCTGTCCGGCCACGGTGACCACATCGCCCACGCGGAACGGTCGCAACGTCACCAGCATCACGCCCGAGGCGATGTTGGACAGCGAATCCTTCAATGCCAGGCCGACGGCCAGGCCAGCGGTACCGAGCACGGCCAGCAACGGGGTGATCTGCACGCCCAGCGTGCCGATCGCCAGTACCACTACGATCACGAGCGATGCGGCATACACCACGTTGCGCAGGAAGCTGCCCAGCATCGGGTCCACACCCATGCGAGCCGTAGCGCGCGGCATCGCGTTGGACAGGCGTCGTGCCACCCACAGGCCCACCAGCAGCACCACGATCGCGGCCAGCAACGGTACGCCGTAGGTTTCCAGCAGGCGCTCCCAGTCGAGCGAGTGGAACCGGGGCGTTGCGGCGGGGGCGGGTGGGGCGGCGGCGATCATGCGGGAGTTCCTTTGCTGCTGAGGGACAGGCGCGAGGTGCGCGTGGCGTGCACGGACGCCAGAAACAGCAAGCCCCGCAGAGGCGGGGCTTGCGTGCGGCAGCAGTATGGGCGGACGTCGATGAAAGCGACGTCAGCCCATTACGGCATCAGCCGTTGGCCTTCAGCTTGGCCAGGCGCAGCCAGGTATCGACCACGGTGTCCGGGTTCAGCGACACCGACTCGATGCCTTCCTGCATCAGCCATTCGGCCAGATCCGGGTGATCGGACGGGCCCTGGCCGCAGATGCCGACGTACTTGCCCTTGGCGCGTGCGGCCTTGATCGCCATCGACAGCAGCTTCTTCACTGCCGGGTTCCGTTCGTCGAACAGGTGCGCGACGATCGACGAGTCGCGGTCCAGGCCCAGGCTGAGCTGGGTCAGGTCGTTGGAGCCGATCGAGAAGCCGTCGAAGATCTCCAGGAACTCATCGGCGAGCAGTGCGTTGGACGGCACTTCGCACATCATGATGATCTTCAGGCCGTTCTCGCCCTGCTTCAGGCCGTTCTGTTCCAGCACCTCGACGACCTTGCGGCCTTCCTCCAGGGTGCGCACGAACGGAATCATGACCCACAGGTTGTCCAGGCCCATTTCGTTGCGCACGCGCAGCACGGCCTTGCACTCCAGCGCGAAGGCGGCCGAGAAGCTCGGGTCGACGTAACGGCTGGCGCCGCGGAAGCCGATCATCGGGTTTTCTTCGTGCGGCTCGTAGTTGCTGCCGCCGATCAGGTTGGCGTACTCGTTGGACTTGAAATCCGACAGGCGCACGATCACCGGGTTCGGTGCAACCGAGGCGGTGAGCGTGGCGATGCCTTCGGCCAGGCGGTCCACGTAGAAGCTGACCGGATCACCGTAGCCGGCGATCTTCTCGTCGATCTTCTTCTTGGTCGCCGCATCCTGGCGGTCGTATTCCAGCAGCGCGTTCGGGTGGATGCCGATGTGGCTGGCGATGATCATTTCCAGGCGAGCCAGGCCGATGCCGGCGTTCGGCAGCTGGCCGAAGTCGAAGGCACGTTCCGGGTTGGCCACGTTCATCATGATCTTCAGCGGTGCCGGCGGCATGTTGCCCAGATCGGTGGTGGTGCGCTCGAAGCCGAGCTTTCCTTCGTAGATGAAGCCGGTATCACCTTCAGCGCAGCTGACGGTGACCAGCTGGCCATCTTCGATCACCTTGGTGGCGTTGCCCGAACCGACCACGGCCGGCACGCCCAGCTCGCGCGCGATGATCGCGGCGTGGCAGGTACGGCCGCCACGGTTGGTGACGATGGCCGAAGCGCGCTTCATCACCGGTTCCCAGTCGGGATCGGTCATGTCGGCGATCAGTACGTCGCCCGGCTGCACGCGGTTCATGTCGTCCAGCGTCTTCACCACGCGGGCCACGCCCGAGCCGATCTTGGCGCCGACGGCGCGGCCTTCGGCCAGCACGTTGCCGCCCTTTTCGGTCAGCGCGAAGCGCTCGATCTGGGTGGCGTGGCTGCGCGACTTCACCGTTTCCGGGCGCGCCTGCACGATGAACAGCTTGCCGCTGACGCCGTCCTTGGCCCACTCGATGTCCATCGGGCGGCCGTAGTGCTTTTCGATGACCAGCGCCTGCTTGGACAGTTCCTGCACGTCCTCGTCGCTGATCGAGAAGGTGTTGCGCAGTTCGGCCGGGGTGTCCTCGATCCTGACGCGCTCACCCGGAACATCGGAATACACCATGCGGATCGCCTTGCTGCCGAGCGAGCGGCGCAGGATCGCCGGCTTGCCGGCCTGCAGGGTGGGCTTGTAAACGTAGTACTCGTCCGGATTGACCGCACCCTGCACGACCATTTCGCCCAGGCCGAACGAAGAGGTGACGAACACCACGTCGCGGAAGCCGGACTCGGTGTCCAGGGTGAACAGCACGCCGGAGGAACCGACGCCCGAACGCACCATCAGCTGCACGCCGGCGGACAGGAACACGTCCTCATGCTTGAAGCCGTGGTGGACGCGGTAGGCGATGGCACGGTCGTTGTACAGCGAGGCGAACACTTCCTTGACCTTGTGCACGACATCGTCGGCACCGGTGACGTTGAGGAAGGTCTCCTGCTGGCCGGCGAAGGAGGCATCCGGCAGATCCTCGGCGGTGGCCGACGAACGCACGGCCACGGCCACGTCGCCGCCGCCGTTTTCGGCGCTCAGCTTGGCGTAGGCGGTGCGGATGTCCTGGTCCAGCTGCGGCTGCAGCGGCGCATCGATCACCCAGCTGCGGATTTCCTTGCCGGCGGCGGTCAGCGCGTTGACGTCCTCGACGTCCAGCGTGGCCAGCTTGTCGAAGATGCGCTTGGACAGGTCGTTGTGCGCGATGAAGTCCTTGAAGGCTTCAGCGGTGGTGGCATAACCGCCCGGCACCGAAACGCCCAGACCGGCCAGGTTGCCGATCATCTCGCCCAGCGACGAATTCTTGCCGCCTACGCGGGCCAGATCGGCCAGACGCAGTTCGTGCAACCACAGGATGTTCTCGTTCAAGCGCGATGCTCCGTTTGGCCATCGCCCGAGGCGGGCTGAGTGGCCGCGTCCGTAGGAAGAAGCCGATATGATGCCGGGCAGAGCACCGTCGGCACAAGCTTGTGCTGGCGGCCTTTTTAAGCTTCGTAGGGGGTAAAAGCGCGCATGTCGACCATCCGTCCGGTGTTCTACGTTTCCGATGGAACCGGTATCACCGCTGAAACCATTGGGCATAGCCTGCTGACCCAGTTCTCCGGGTTCAGCTTCATTACCGACCGCATGTCGTTTGTCGACGACCCCGAAAAAGCGCGTGAAGCCTGTGCCCGGATCCAGGCGGCAGGGGAGCGCTACCAGGTCCGGCCGATCGTGGTGAACTCCTGCGTGGACCAGAGCCTGAGCCTGATCCTGGCCGACAGCGGGGCGCTGATGCTGGATGTGTTCGCGCCGTTCATCGAGCCGCTGGAGCGTGAACTGGCCAGCCCGCGCCTGGCCCGGGTCGGCCAGGCCCACGGCATGGTCGATTTCGATACCTACCACCGTCGCATCAACGCGATGAACTTCGCCCTGACCCATGACGACGGCATCGCGGTGAACTACGACGATGCCGACGTGATCCTGGTGGCGGTGTCGCGCGCGGGCAAGACGCCGACCTGCATCTACCTGGCCCTGCATTACGGGGTACGCGCGGCCAACTACCCGCTGACCGACGAAGACCTGGAAAGCGATCGCCTGCCGCCGCGACTGCGCAATTACCGGCGCAAGCTGTTCGGCCTGACCATCGATCCGGACCGGCTGCAGCAGATCCGCCAGGAGCGCCGTCCGAACTCGCGCTACGCCAACCTGGAGACCTGCAAGCGCGAGGTGGCTGCGGCCGAGACCATGTTCCGCATGGAGCGGATCCCGACCCTGAGCACCACGCATACCTCGATCGAGGAGATTTCCAGCAAGGTGCTGGCCACGCTGGGGCTGCAGCGCGAGCTGTATTGAGCCTTTCCGGCGCGCCGCACTTCGCCCTGTAGAGCCGAGCCCACGCTCGGCTGGGCCGCCGGGTTCTTCCCGAACAGCAGCCGAGCATGGGCTCGGCTCTACACAGGGATCGTCGCTGACGGGTTGGCTGTGGCTTGAGGCGCCCCCACGTTGAAGCACCAACGTGTAGGATCGACCCATGGCCCAAGCCTCGCCCCGCACCGAACGCATTCCCCGCCTGAGCCGGTTGAGCTGGCTCATGGGCCTGTACGCGGAGAACTACCGCCATCTGGTGCGCCTGTTCGAACCGGCCGGACTGGTGGCGGGCAGCTACATTTCCTCGATCGGCGACGGCCTGGACGTACGCCTGGACGTGATCGAGTGCCACCGCTACACGGTGGAGCTGCGCCTGACCTACGACCTGGCTGACCCGGTCACCGGTGAGCCGGATCCCTCGGCGTATGTGCGTCTTTACCGTGACGCACGCCAGGCCGAGACCACCCATTGCTACGTCGGCCGCCGCTGGCAGGACACGATGGGCCTGTACCCGCCGCCGGCCGAGCTGATCAGCCACCGCATGCGGATGAACACCTTCCTCGGCAAGTGGCTGGAATACCTGGCTGAGCGCGGTCACGGCGTGGCCACCCTGCGCCGCGATCCCGATGGCGCAGGCACACTCGCCGAGCGCCGCCTGTCGCTGGTGCGCTGATCGGCCATAATCCACGGCTGACCTGCCGCTGGATGCCGCCCATGCCGTACACCCCGATCGTCGCCACCCTGGGCTACGTGCTGTCGCCTGATCGTCGCCAGGTGCTGATGATCCATCGCAACACCCGTCCGGGTGACCACCACCTGGGCAAGTACAACGGGCTGGGCGGCAAGATCGAAGCGGACGAGGACGTGGCAGCCAGCATGCGTCGCGAGATCGCCGAGGAAGCCGGCATCGACTGCACCGGCATGCGCCTGCGCGGCACCCTCAGCTGGCCGGGCTTCGGCAAGCACGGTGAAGACTGGCTGGGCTTCGTGTTCGTCATCGACACTTTCGAAGGCACCCCGCACGGCGGCAACCACGAGGGCACGCTGGAGTGGGTGGACCTGGACAAGCTGGACACGCTGCCGATGTGGGAGGGCGACCGCAACTTCCTGCCGCTGGTGTTCGACGCCGACCCGCGCCCGTTCCACGGCGTGATGCCGTACAAGGACGGCCGCATGGTCAGTTGGTCCTACAGCCGGCTGTGAGGTGACGAATCGGGTGGGTGCCAACCTTGGTTGGCACGCTCTTCTGGCAAATTAATACCCGGACAATATTGACTCGGTTAAATTACCCGGGCAATATTCACGCATCGCCTCTGATGCCATTGCCATGCCTGTGTCCCGACTTCCTCCCTTCAGCTGTTTCGACGGCCATCGCCTGGTCGCTTCCGGCACGCCGGAAGTGGCAGCGCTGGCGTTGAAACAACTGCGTGCCGACAACGCAGCCGGTCCGCTGCTGGTGTTCGACAACGCCAGCGGGCGAACCCGCGATTTCGACACGCGCGGCAGCGACACAGAGCTGCTGGCACGGGTGACCGAAGCGTTTCCCTCCGCCGTGGAGGCGGATGCCGACGTCACTACCGGAGAGGCGCCCGCAACCCCGCGTGGCCGTGGCCGCCCCAGACTGGGCGTGGTCGCCCGCGAAGTGACGCTGCTGCCGCGGCATTGGGCGTGGTTGGCCGAACAGCCGGGTGGGGCTTCGGTGGTGCTGCGCAGGCTGGTGGAAGCGGCCAGCCGTGCCGGTGCCGACGAGGATCGGCAGCGCCGCCACAGCGAGCGTACCTATCACTTCCTGCAGGCCATCGCCGGTGACCTGCCGGGCTTCGAGGAGGCCATTCGGGTGCTGTTCGCGCATGACCGCGCGGGCCTGGAAGCGGCGCTGCATTCCTGGCCCAGGGATGTGCGCGACCACGCCCTGCGGCTGGCGTTCGAAGACGCTGACGGCTGAGCCATCGCGCCGTTGCTGAGCGACGGCGTCATCTGATCGCGGGCCGCGGCCCGCTTCCCCTGTGCTTGCTTTGCTGGCGGAAACGCCGGGCAGGGCGGCGCCTTGCCCAGAGAATCCCATGAGCCCCCCTGTACATCCGACACCTCCGGCAGCACCCCCGCTGTGGCGCACCTACCTGACGCTGCTGCTGCCGATGCTGCTGACCAATGCGTTGCAGCTGGCCGCAGGCACGCTGGACAACATCTATCTCGGCCACCTGCTTGGCACACAGGCGGTGGCTGCGGCCGCGGCGTTCTTCCCGGTCTTTTTCCTGCTGCTGGCCCTGGTGATGGGCCTGGCCACGGGCGCGATGGTGCTGATCGGCCAGGCCTGGGGCGCGGGCCGCCCGCAACAGGCGCGCGCGGTGGCCGGCAGCGCGGTGGCGCTGATCCTGCTGTTGTCGGTGCTGGTGATGGCCCTGGGCGGCGGTTTCGCGCCACAGCTGCTGGCGGCACTGGGCACGCCGGCAGCGATCCTCGGCGAGTCCATCGTGTACGCGCGCGTGCTGTTGCTGGCGGCTCCGGTGTTCTTCCTACTGTGGCTGGCCACTGCCGTGAGCCGCGCGGTGGGCGATGCAAAGACGCCGCTGCAGGCGCTGCTGCTGGCCACGGTGGTCGGCCTGCTGTGCACGCCGCTGCTGATCCTGGGCTGGGCCGGCCTGCCGCGGCTGGGGTCGGCCAGTGCGGCTGTATCGGCGGCGTTTGCCTCATTGTTGGCCTTGGGCTGGTTGCTGTGGCGCTGGCAGCGGGTAGGACATCCCCTGGCGCCACGGCGCGAGCTGCTGCGTGCCATCCGTTTCGATGGCGCGCTCATCCGCGCGATGCTGCGCATCGGCGTACCGTCTTCGCTGCAGATGCTCAGCCTGGCCATTGCCGAGATCGTATTGCTGGGCTGGATCAACCGCTACGGCTACACGGCCACGGCGGCCTACGGTGCGGTCAACCAGTTGATGAGCTGGGTGCAGCTGCCGGCCATGTCACTGGGCATTACCGCCACCATCCTTGCGGCGCATGCGATGGGCGCGGGGCGTACGGCACGGCTGCCCGGCATCGCCCGCACCGGCGTGCTGCTTGGACTGGCGATGCTGAGTGCAGTGGTGCTGCTGGTGATGGCGCTTGCGCCCTGGCTGACCGGCCTGATCCTGGTGGCTGCCGAAGCGCATGAACTGGCCACGCTGCAGTTGCGCACGGTGGCATGGGGCGTGCTGGCGATGGGCGGCAGCACCGTGTTGGTAGGGGTGATGCGCGGCAGTGGCACGGTATGGCGGCCAGCGCTGCTGGGCATGACGGCGGTATTGCTGCTGGAGCTGCCGCTGGCGATGTGGTTGCAGGCGCGGCATGGGCTGGCCGGCGTGTGGTGGGCGTGGCCGCTGGGGTTGCTGGCGATGCTGGTGATGCAGGTGTTCTGTTTCGAGCGCTGGCGGCGGGTGCAGGCTGGGTAGTGCCGGCCGCTGGCCGGCAACGCTGAACGGTCGGGGCAGCCGGCGAGCGGTCGGCTCTACCACTTCAGGGCCGCTGCGCCAGCGGCAGGTGGAAGCATCCGGCATCATCGCCGCCCGTCACCAGGAATCGGACGCGGCGGCGGCGGGCCCGCCGGTGACCATAGCGCCGACTCTGCGGCTTGGGAAGTAGGGAAACCCCGCGGAAGAGTGATGAGGAAATGTCCACCGTCGCAGTCGGTGAGATCTGGTTGTCCACAGGGGGTGTGGATTACGCGTGGGCAACTTTGTGGATAAGCCCCGACAGGCGCCACCCCCCTAGGCTGTCAAGATGGGTGGCGAAAAATTCACCGCCGGTGACGACGGGTGAGGGGGCGGTGAAGGATCGGCCGCGCCAGCGCTGTCGCCAGCGGCGGCGCTCGCGGTAACCTGTGGGCCTTGATGCTCCGTGAGACCCCATGAAACGTCACTTCTCGATGCTGCGCGAATTCCAGCTGGCCGACTGGTTCACCCTGGCCAATGCTTTCTGCGGCACCGGTGCGGTCTTTGCCGCGATGCGCTTCCTGCAGGACGGCGAGCGCGGCTATCTGCTGTTCGGCATGGCGCTGATCCCGCTGGCCTTCATCTTCGACGCCCTCGACGGGCGCATCGCGCGCTGGCGCAAGTCCAGCTCCACCCTGGGCCGCGAGCTGGACTCGCTGTCCGACGTGATCTCCTTCGGCGTGGCGCCGGCGGCGCTGGCCTATGCCTGCGGCATGCAGGGCGGATGGGACTGGCTGGTGCTGAGCTACTTCGTCTGCTGCGGCGTCAGCCGCCTGGCACGCTACAACGTCACTGCCGAGGCGCTCGCCGGCGACGAGGGCAAGGTCACGTATTTCGAGGGCACCCCGATCCCGACCAGCCTGGTGCTGGTGATCGTACTGGCGATTGCCGCCGGCACCGATGCCATCGGCCAGAACATCTGGTTCGGCCAGTGGCAGATCGGCCCGTGGCAGCTGCACCCGATGGTGCTGTTGTTCGCCCTGTCCGGGTCGCTGATGATCAGCAAGACCCTGCGTATTCCCAAGCCATGAGCCAGCCCTGCGGAGGCCTGCGATGACCAGCTCGGCCCACGACACCGGCAGCAGCGATTTCGAAACCCTGGCCCGGCAGTATTTCGGCGCCTGGGGCGATGCCCTGCGCCATGCGAGCACGCCCGGCGCACCCGCCGGTGACGATCCCGGCAGTTGGCAGCGGTTGTTCGACTGGTGGGGCCATCTGTTGCCCGAGCAGGCGCAGGGCGCGCCGGAAGATGCCGTGCGCCGGTTCCGCGAACAGGCGGGCAGCTGGTACGGCACCATGCAGGAGGTCGCCGCACGGTTTGCGGGCCGCGACGCCAGCAGTGCCGATGTGGCCCAGGCCTGGCGCGAGGCGGTGCAGGGGCAGGGCGACGGCATGCTCCAGTGGATGCTGCAGGGCGCCCGTGGCAGCACGCACGCTGGCGCCGCGGTACCCGAATTCGCCGCCTGGCTGCAGCAGTTCCAGCTGCAGGCGGGCCCGTGGCTGCAGAGCCCGGCATTCGGCCCCGGCCGCGAGCACCAGGCGCGCTGGCAGGCCCTGCTGCGTGCGCAGGAGGAATACCAGCAGCATTCGCGCGCCTATGTCGATCAGATCAAGCAGGCACTGGACGAAGCCTTTGCGCTGTTCGAGCAGCGCCTGGCCGAGCACGAACAGCCCGGCAGCCAGTTGACCAGCGCCCGCGCGATGTTCGACCTGTGGATCGAAGTTGCCGAGGAGGCCTACGCCAAGGTCGCCATGTCCGAACCGTTCCAGCAGGTGTACGCCTCGCTGGGCAACGCGCAGATGCGCCTGCGCGCCGGCCTGCAGCGGGAGGTGGAACAGATGAGTGAACGGATCGGTCTGCCCACCCGCAGCGAGATGGATGCCGCACACCGCCGCATCGCCGAGCTGGAGCGCAGCCTGCGCCGCCTGCAGGCGCAGGTGGCTGTGCTGGCCGGAACCGCTGAGGTCGATCCGGTGGCGCAGCCGGCGCCGGCGAAGGTGAAGCCAACTGCGCGCAAGGCCGCGAAGAAGGCCGCGCCGGCAAAGAAGGCGCCTGCGAAGAGGACATCTGCGAAGAAGGCATCTGCGAAGAAGGCCGCACCTCGCGCTTCCGCTCGGGCGCGTGACCGATGAAGGGACCATTGGGCTTCAACGCCGATGACCTGATGCAGGAGAGCCTGGCCATGCAGCGCAAGCTGATGGAAGGGCTGAAGCTGCTGCCGCAGGTGGAAGACGTGGACTATGGCGTGACCGCGCGCGAGGAAGTCTGGCGCGACGGCAAGGTGGTGCTGTATCGCTTCGTCGGTGAGCAGGCGCCGACCCGGCGCACGCCGCTGCTGATCGTCTACGCGCTGGTCAACCGGCCGTACATGGTCGACCTGCAGGCCGACCGTTCGCTGGTGCAGAAGCTGCTGGCGCTGGGCCAGGACGTGTACGTGCTGGACTGGGGCTACCCGGACCGGTCCGAACGCTTCCAGACCCTGGAGGACTACCTGCTGCGCTACATCGACGGAGCGGTCGATGCGCTGCGCGTGCGCAGTGGTGGCCCGGTCGACCTGCTCGGCATCTGCCAGGGCGGCGTGTTCGCGCTGTGCTACGCAGCGTTGCGCCAACAGAAGCTGGGCAAGCTGATCACCATGGTCACCCCGGTCGATTTCCAGACCGCCGACAACATGCTCTCGCACTGGGCGCGGCAGGTGGACGTGGACCTGCTGGTCGATACGCTGGGCAACATCCCGGCCGACCTGATGAACGCCAGCTACCTGATGCTCAAGCCGTTCCGCCTGAACGTGCAGAAGTACGTCGGCCTGCTCGACATCCTCGATGACAAGGCGGCGCTGGAGGACTTCCTGCGCATGGAGAAGTGGATCTTCGATTCGCCGGACCTGGCGGGCGAGGCGTTCCGCGATTTCATCAAGCAGTTCTACCAGGCCAATGGCCTGATGAAGGGCACGGTAAGGATCGGCGAGGAAGCAGTGGACCTGTCGCAGGTGACGCTGCCGGTGCTGAACATCTACGCCGAGCAGGATCATCTGGTGCCGCCGGACGCCTCGCGCGCGATGCGCGGGCGCCTGGGCACGGACGACTACACCGAGTCCAGCTTCTGCGGTGGCCATATCGGCATCTACGTGTCCGGGCGCGCGCAGCGCGAAGTGCCGGCCACGATCGATGGTTGGCTGAAGGCGCGCGACCTGTAGAGTCGAGCTTGCTCGACTTCGAAAGGTGGATAAGCTCAAACACCGTTTGATGGACAGGCACATGGCTCAGCCAGCAGTTTTCGCCCGGAACAACGTCGTGTTCAACGATTCGTCGCCACCGGTGCCGATCGATCTGATTGCAGTGATGGTGCCGGGCAGATTTCCCGGCAGAGATGCCTTTATCGAATTCTATTCGAAGCACAATGGTGGCTACTTCGACGGCGGCGCGGTGTTCTATCGGGACACGTTCTACGAAGTTACCGCAGAAGATCGAAATCGGCTTGAGCTGGAGGCATTCCATTGCATCGAGGTGCCGGGCGTGCCTCCCAATCCTCGGCTTGTGTCAATCGTTGATGTGATGGAATGGAGGGCAGACCGCCATCGTGACGCTCTGGCGTTCTTTGAATCTCACATCCCCTTTGGGGTTGACTGCGGCGACAACGACTATTGGCTTGATACGCGGACAGGTAGTGTGAAATTCACAATTGCGGGGGAGCATATCCGTGCGGACGACGCGATTCTTGTCGCCCCGGACTTCCTCTCGTTTTGCGAGAATATTCAGGCCATGCAGCGATAGAATCGAGCTTGCTCGGCCGCCATGAGGCCCCTGATGTCCCGACGAATTCCTCTGATCTTGGCCGCGCTACTGGCAGCACCACTTGCCCAGGCCGCACCCAGTGCGGATGCACGGCGGGAGATCGCCCAGTTGATCGCCAGCCTGGACGGCTCCCAGTGCCGGTTCCAGCGCAATGGCAGCTGGTATGACGGCGGCGATGCGCGCGCGCATCTGCAGCGCAAGTACGACTATCTGCTGAAGAAGGACATGGTGGACAGCGCCGAGCAGTTCATCGAGCGCGCCGCCAGCCAGAGCAGCATGAGCGGCAAACCCTATCGCATCCAGTGCCCGGGGCAGCCTGAACAGACCGCAGCCGCCTGGTTCGGTGCGCGCCTGCAGGCGCTGCGTCACCGCACGCCGTAGACATGGGCAGGGTGTAGAGTCGAGCCACGCTCGACTGCCCTGTCCGTTGCCCGGAGCCGCCGCCATGAACACCACGCCCAAGACACTGTCGCGTTCATTGAACGACCGCATGATCGCCGGCGTGATGGGTGGCATTGCCCATCGCTTCGGCTGGAATGCCACCCTCCTGCGGGTGGTCTACGTGCTGCTGTCGCTGGCCTCGGCGGCCTTCCCCGGCATCCTGGTCTACCTGATCCTGTGGCTGCTGATGCCGAACGAGGCCGATTGAACACCGCCTCCCGGCCTTGGCCGATCTGGCTGCGCGCGCTGCAGGTGCTGGGCGCGGTGTGGACCCTGCCCAACACCCTGATCGGCCTGATGGGTGGGTTGGCCGGCATGCTCGGCGGCGCGACATTGCGCTGGAGCCGGCGTGACTGCGCGCTGGTGTTCGACCGCTGGCCCTGGGGGCCGGGTGGGGCGATCACCTTGGGCAATGTGATCCTGCACACGGGCCACGATCTTGGCATTTCCTGCCGGACCTACGCGCATCAGGCGGGGTGGGGCGTGGAGCCGCTGATCCGGCTGGACGACCATGAGCGTGCGCATGTCTACCAGTACATGGTGCTGGGGCCGCTGTACCTGCCGGTGTACCTGCTGTGTGGCGGAGTGAGTGCGCGCAATCCGTTCGAGCGGGCGGCCGATCATTTCGCCCGGTTCGGGCAAGGCTGGTGGCCGTAGTTTCCAGCCAACGGCACAGCCCCTCGTGGCTTGGTCGCGGAATGCCTGCTTCCTGGGGGCTGGCCGGGTGGGTGGGGCCAGCGCGGACGCCGTGACCCCATCCATGGGGGCTTGGCCGCGGCTTGCACGTGTGCGCTGTCCTGCGCACACGGCAAGACCGGGGTTGGGCGTCCTGCCCAACCCGTCGGGCGCATGCGCCCGACCCAAGCCGCGGATACCCGCCACCCCCACCCACCCGGCCGCTGACAGATTCCGTGCGCGTCCAGCCACGGAAGAGATAAAGAACAGCAGAAGCGGGTCGCGCGCTGCGCTTGCTCGTGTAGAGCCGAGCCTGCGCTCGGCTTCGCGGACTGGCCTGAAAGCAGCCGAGCGTGGGCTCGGCTCTACAAAAAGCGGCCAGCCAAGCTGTTTTTGCTTTTGATCTTCTTTTTTCTTTTCCGTGGCTGGACGTGCCCGAAAAACTGTCAGGGGCCGGGCGGGGTGGGTGCGCGGGACCGTTGGCGCCATGGATGGCGCCATCGAGCCCCCAGGGACGGGTTCACGGCGTGTCCCGCGCACCCACCTCGCCCGGCCCAATCACATCAAACGCGTTACACGACCACCCACGAGGGGCTGCGCCGTTGGCGGGAATCCCCCACGGATTCGTTAGCCGGAAGTTAAGGATCCGTAAGCATTCTGCTGCGATCCCGCAGTCATCTGCATGCAACCGATCGTCATTAGCCTTCGTGACGTTCCAGTCAGGTTCGACGCGGTAAGCTCTCCCCCGATGAGCTCGCAGCATCGCTCATCGAGTGCAGTACGCAGTAGCAATTTGGAGGAATACATCACATGGCAATCGTTCTTTATGTCGGTGGTAGCAAGGATGGCGAGAAGGGCGTGGTGCCCTACGGCTTCAGCAAATCCCGCGCCGACACCGCGCTGGGGCCGGAGTTCTACACGGAGCGGTTCATGGAACTGCAGGGTGTCGGCAAGGTTCGCCTGATGGCCCTGGAAGGCATGCGTGACGAGATCGTCATGCAGCGCGCTGCCCGCCACTACCGCTGACCTTCGCAACACGCGGCAGGGCGCGCCCACCATCGCGCGCCCGCGCCGGCATCCCAGCCCCGGGCCAGTCCGGGCCCGCTCTTTGCCAGGATGCCGGCGTCCACTCCGGCTACGCCGCTGAACCCCGTCCCCTGTCAATGCCTTGTCCGGCTCCGTCGTCGGTTGCCAGAATGGGGTCTTCCCGTAACGCGGCTCAGACCTGAAGCAATGCACGACGCCAAGAACGCCCAGAGCGCGCTCGCCCAGCAGATCGCCCAGACCATCGCCGACGAGATCGGTGCCCAGTCCGCCCAGGTACGCGCCGCCGTCGGCCTGCTCGACGAGGGCGCCAGCGTTCCGTTCATCGCACGCTACCGCAAGGAAGTGACCGGTGGCCTGGACGACACCCAGCTGCGCAACCTGGAAACCCGGCTGACCTACCTGCGCGAGCTGGAGGACCGCCGTGCGGCGGTGCTGGCCAGCATCGGCGAGCAGGGCAAGCTCAGCGACGAGCTGCGCAATGACATCCTGGCCGCCGATACCAAGAGCCGGCTGGAAGACCTGTACCTGCCGTACAAGCCCAAGCGCCGTACCCGCGCCCAGATCGCCCGCGAGGCCGGTCTGGAGCCGCTGGCCGATGGCCTGCTGGCCGATCCGACGCAGGACCCGCAGACGTTCGCGGCCACCTTCGTCGATACCGACAAGGGTGTGGCCGACACCAAGGCCGCGTTGGAAGGCGCCCGCGCGATCCTGATGGAGCGCTGGGGCGAAGATGCCGCGTTGGTTGGCGAGCTGCGCACCTGGCTGGGCGAGACCGGCGTGATCCGTGCCCGCGTGGCCGAGGGCAAGGAAACCGAAGGCGCCAAGTACCGCGACTATTTCGAACACGCCGAATCTCTGGCGAAGATTCCCTCGCACCGGTTGCTGGCGCTGTTCCGCGCGCGCCGCGAAGAGATCCTGTTCCTGGAACTGGACCCGGGCAGCGATGCCGAAGCGGGCCACCAGTACGCCGAGGCTCGGGTGGCACGCAAGGCCGGTATCGCCGACCAGGGTCGTGCTGCCGACCGCTGGCTGCTGGATGCCTGCCGCCTGACCTGGCGCGCCAAGCTGCACACCCATCTTCTGCTGGACCTGTTCAACCAGGCCCGCGAAAAGGCCGAAGCCGAAGCCATCGCGGTGTTCGGCGACAACCTGAAGGACCTGCTGCTGGCCGCACCGGCCGGCCCGAAGACTGTGCTGGGCCTGGACCCTGGCATCCGTACTGGCTGCAAAATTGCCGTGGTCGATGCCACCGGCAAGCTGGTCGCCACCGACACCATCTACCCGCACGAACCGCGCCGTCAGTGGGAGCAGTCGGTGCAGACGATCAAGCAGCTGTGCGCCAAGCACAACGTGGAGCTGATCGCGATCGGCAATGGCACCGCCAGCCGCGAAACCGACAAGCTGGCCGGCGAAGCGATCAAGGCTGCCGCCAACCCGAAGCTGCAGAAGGTCGTGGTCAGCGAGGCGGGCGCCTCGGTGTACTCGGCCTCCGAGTTCGCGGCCAAGGAGTTCCCGGGGCTGGACGTGTCGCTGCGTGGCGCGGTATCGATCGCTCGTCGCCTGCAGGACCCGCTGGCCGAACTGGTCAAGATCGAACCCAAGGCGATCGGTGTCGGCCAGTACCAGCACGACGTGGACCAGTACCGCCTGGCGCGGGCGCTGGACGCGCGCGTGGAGGACTGCGTGAACGCGGTCGGCGTGTATGTCAACACCGCCTCGGCCGCGCTGCTGTCGCGGGTGTCCGGCCTGTCGGCCACGGTGGCCGAGAACATCGTGCGCCATCGTGACGACAACGGCCCGTTCAAGCGCCGCAAGGATCTGCTGAAGGTCGCGCGCCTGGGCGAGAAGACCTTCGAACAGTGCGCCGGCTTCCTGCGCATCGCCGACGGCGACCAGCCGCTGGATGCTTCGGCGGTGCACCCCGAAGCCTATCCGGTGGTCGAGCGCATCGTGGCCAGCACCGCACGCCCGATCAAGGCGCTGATCGGTGATGGCAGCTTCCTGCGTGGCCTGAAGGCCGAGCAGTTCACCGATGACACCTTCGGCTTGCCGACCGTGCGCGACATCCTGAAGGAACTGGAGAAGCCGGGCCGCGACCCGCGTCCGGAGTTCAAGGCGGCGCGCTTCGCCGAGGGCGTCGAGGACATCAAGGACCTGCGCGAGGGCATGGTGCTGGAGGGCGTGGTCAGCAACGTGGCCGCCTTCGGAGCCTTTGTCGATATCGGCGTGCACCAGGACGGCCTGATCCACATCTCGGCGCTCTCCGATACCTTCGTGAAGGACCCGCGCGACGTGGTCAAGGCCGGTGACATCGTCAAGGTGAAGGTGCTGGAGGTGGACGTGGCGCGCAAGCGCATCGCCCTGACCCGGCGCCTGGACGATACCCCGGGCCAGGCCACCAGCCGCCCGGGCCAGCGCGATGAGCGGGGCCAGGGCCAAGGGCCGCGCCGTGACGCTGGCGGCCAGAACCGTGGACCGAACCGCGGCCAGGGCGCTGGCGGCCGTCCGGCCCAGTCTGCGCCGCCGGCCAACAATGCCCTGGCCGAAGCCTTTGCCCGGGCCAAGCGCAGCTGAGGATCGTGCCCCCCGTCACGGTTGATCCGGGGCGGGGGGCTTGTCGGTTTTCCCCGTGATTGCGCACACTTGCGCCTGAGGGGGGCGTTTGGCCTCCCCGCTGTCGCTGGGGAGGACCATGACGCCAGCACGACCCGCCGTCTTCGTTGCAGGCCGCAGTGCTTCGCTGCGGTCGGCGCCTGCCCGTGCCGGCAGGGGACCGGAGTGATGCCGGGCCAGGGCACCCACGGCAATGGACTGCTGGAGCGCCGCCTGCAGGCGTTGGCTGAAGAGCGTCGCCGGCTGGCGATGATCATCGACGGTACCGCTGCGGGTACCTGGGAATGGAACGTGCAGACCGGCGAGATGCGGGTCAATGCGCGCTGGGCCGAGATTGTCGGTTATCGCCTGGATGAGCTGGAACCGATCTGCCAGAAGACGTTCCTGAAGCTGGTCCATCCCGATGACATTGCGCTGTCCGATGCAGCGCTGGACGACCATTTCGAAGGGCGCAGCGACAACTACGCCTGCCTGCTGCGCATGCGCCACAGGAACGGCCAGTGGATCTGGATCCAGGACCGTGGCCGGGTCTTTGAATGGGACGGGCAGGGCAAGCCGCTGTGGATGGCCGGTGCCCATGCCGATGTCACCGAACTGCAGCAGGCAAGGCAGGACGCGGCCGAGACCCGGCAGCGCCTGCAGGCCGTGGTCGATGCGTCCGATGAGGTGGCGGTGATCGCCACCGATACCGATGGCACCATCACCCTGTTCAACACGGGGGCGGAGCGCCTGCTGGGCTACAGCGCGGCGGAGGTGGTCGGCCAGCGCCGGCTCGACGCCTTCCACGATCCAGCCGAACTGAAAGCGTGGTTGCAGCCGCTGGCTGATGCTGATGGCAATCTTCCCGGCGTGTTCGAGGCGCTGAGCGCGCGTGCCGACGGGCAGACCTACTCGCGGCAGTGGACGCTGCTGCGCAAGGATGGCCAGTCACGCCAGGTACGCCTGTCGATCAGCCGCATGGAGAGTGCCGATGGAACGCGCATCGGCTACGTCGGCATGGCCATCGACATTACCGAGATCCTGCAGGCACGCGCCGAAGCACGACTTTCGGCAGAGAAGTTCGCTGGCGCGTTCACCTCCGCCGCACTGGGCATGGCACTGGTGTCGCTGGAAGGACGCTGGCTGGATGTCAACGACGCGCTGTGCCGGATACTGGGCTACCCGCGAGAAGAGCTGCTGCAGGTCGATTTCCAGCGCCTGACCCATCCCGATGACCTGCAGACCGACCTGGCCCTGGTACAGGACCTGTTGGCCGGGCGACGCAGCCACTATCACCTGGAAAAGCGCTACCTCGACCGCGACGGCCGCATCATCTGGGCGCGGCTGTCGGTGTCGCTGGTGCGCAACGAGCATGGCGAACCGCTGCATTTCGTGTCGCAGATCCAGGACATCACCGCCCAGCGCAGCAGCGAGCAGCGCCTGTTCGAGAGTGAACAACGCAGCCGAATCACGCTGGATGCGGTGGCCGACCTGGTGCTCAGCGTCAGCCTTGATGGCCGCATCGACTACGCCAACGCGGCTGCGGTGCGCACCCTGGCCGGTGATGGCGCATTGTCGCTGGCCGGGCACAAGGTTCAGGACGTGCTGGCGCTGACCACCGAGTACGCGCCCGGTTCGGTACTGGATGTGACGGTGCTGCTGGACCCGGAGAGCAACGCGGTGGACCTGCACGCCGACCTGCTGCTGCGCCTGGGCACGGCAACGGTGCCGGTGGACCTGACCCGCGCCTGGCTGCGCGATGACGAAGGCCACGTGCGCGGCGCGGTGTGGGTGCTGCGCGACGACACCCAGCAGCGGGCACGCCAGCGCGAAGCCCGCCACCTGGCCGAGATCGATCCGCTCACCGAACTGAGCAACCGCCGCGGTTTCGAGGTACACCTGCAGCAGGCGATCACCCGCGTGGAGCGCACCGGCCAGGCTGCCTCGCTGATGTACATCGATCTGGACCGCTTCAAGCCGGTCAACGACACCTGGGGCCATCTGGCCGGCGATGCCGTGCTATGGGCGGTGGCCAGCGTGCTGCGCCATGGCGTGCGCGATTCGGACGTGGTGGCGCGGTTGGGCGGTGATGAATTCGCGGTCATCCTGTCCGGTTGCACGCCGCGGCGTGCGGCCCGCATCGGGGGCGAGCTGCTGCACACCCTGGCCGCGCTGTCCATTCCGTGGGACCAGGACCGGCTGCGGATCGGTGCCAGCATCGGTATCGCGCCGCTGGCCGGCGGCATGAGCGTGGACCAGGCGGTGGCTGCGGCCGATGCCCAGTGCTACCGGGCCAAGGCGATGGGGCGCAACAACGTGCAGGTGCAGGGCGAGTTGTCCCAGCTTCCGGGTGACGATCCCGACGCCGCGGAGGACTGATCTCAGCCTGTGAGAGGACGCGCGCGAATACTGCGCGCACTCCACTCACGCAGGTAACCTCCATGAATGCCTGGAACCCGGTTGCGGTACGCAAGTTCATTCCGGCCCTGATCGGCTGGTGCCTGGCGCTGGCCGCCTGTCTACGCGCCGAACAGCTGCGCGGCGACCTGCACGCAAGGGCGTTGTTGCCCGTGTTGCAGCAAGGTGCAGTCGCGCTGCTGGTCCTGAGCCTGTCCTGCACGGTTGCGGCCTGTCTGTTGCTGTGGCGGCATGGCCGCAGCGATCATGTGCATCCCGCTGCAGGCACTACACCCGTACGGCATCCATCAGCAGGAACCGGCACGGCGCACACTGGAAGGCATTGATCTGTGGCACCAGGCGCTGGAAGTGTTCGCTGGCACAGTGCAGGTCGAGCGCGGCGCGGTCGGGCCACAGCTCGATGAAGATGAAGTGGCCCGGATCCTTCTGGTCGACGAACAGTTCATAGCCGAGGCAGCGCGGCTCGCGCAGCGTGCACGCCACCAGCTCCCGGTACAGGGGAAGCACGGTGTCCACCGCATCGGGATGGATGAAATCCTCGGCGATCACTTTCAGCATGTCGGCACCTGCGAATCGGGTCTTGCAGGATAGTGCCGGCGCATGGCCGGCACCTGTTCCCGTCAACGCAATACCGTGTCCGCACTGACCAGCCGCACGTCATGCATCTGATTGAGGTAGGCCTCGTAGTAGCCCTTGTGCGAGGCACCCACGATGGCCAGCATGCGTCTGCCAGGATGCTGGCTCAGCACGTCGCGGATGTTGGCGACCATGCGCAGGTTGCGGGTTTCCCAGTAACCGACGTACATCCGGCCGAACGCCTTGGAGGACGGCTCGACGAGCGTCGCGCCGAAGTCGCTCTGGTAGGCGGCCATCGCCGCCGCCGGGCTGTTGTAGTCCCGATACAGCGCCATGACACCGCCGGGCTTGTCCAGACCGGCCACGAGGCGTTCATCGGCCTCCCGCCGCGCGCGCGAGTGCGTATTGTTCCAGGCACCGGTGATGGCCGCGCTGGCCGCCGCTTCATCCTCGGCGGGCGTGGGCGAATCGGCCGTGTGGTCGTCCACGGCCCACAGGCGTTCCTGCCCGAGGCGGGCGGCGACCTCGGCGGCGATCAGGTGGGTTTCATTGCGGCGAACCAGGCCTTTTTCGAGGATCTCGACCAAGGCAGGTGTCAGTCCATCACCGCCTTTGCGCTCGGACGCAGGCAGGCGCAGCCACTGCACCTGCGCCGAGCCGCGTTCACCCGCTGCCAGGAACAATGCTGCGAGCCGACGACGCTGGGCGGGCGTCGGCTCGTCCGGCCAGGTCGCAAGCAGGTGCTCGGCCTGGGTGTTCGCCGTAGGCACGTCCAGTCCGGTCGCAGCCTGCGCAGCGGTGGTGTCGAAGCAGTAGGTGGCCACGCTCTCCGCATAGCGTGCCGGGTAGCGACGCATGAAATCGCACTGCAGGCCTGACAGGTCTTCGGTGGCGATCAGCTCGGGCTTCCAGGCGACCAGTCGCTGCAGCAACGGTTCAAGCAAGGCGGGCTGGAAGGACTTGGGCAGGCCGGACAAGTGGGGGGTGCCCAGTACCAGCACTTCGTTCGGGCGCCCGGCAGGCGGGCCCTTCAGCTGGTCGGGATGGAAGCTGGGGCGGTAGGTGGCGTCGGCAGCGAAGGCGCCGCTGCTGCACAGGCCCAGGATGAGGAAACTGGCCAGGCGTGGGAACATGCGATCTCCATGTCAGTGAGCGTCCTGCGGTTCGCTGCATGCTGGCCAGTTTCATCTACCACCGGATCTCCCGTTGGTCATGCAAACCTTTTCCGCTTGAACTGCATCCGCGTGCCGGGCAAGGCTATGCCCAGTGACGGCGACAACGCGCGACATATGCCCTGACGACACCCGGTGCCGAGCAGAACCTGCCCAGCCGGCGCCTGGCGAAACCGCTCGGCGGTGCCCCTGTCGCGCGTGAGCAGAATGTGAAGTGCATCGCGATTGTCTACCGCATCCCTGCAGCAGCATCTGAAGATGCGACGGACGTCGCGGAATCCGGCTAAAGCCACCGATCGCATCGCCGATATTCCCTCTGGATCCCGCTCAAGTCGCCCGCTGCAGGACCCCAGGCTGCCCCGACGGGCGGCCCGCGCTGTGTGTTCCGCCGCTCCCTATGCCGATCGCACCCGCACCAGACGTTCTTGCCAGCCGCTCGAGGGGTGCCTGCCGGTACCTGTAGTCCCAAGCAACTGAAGTTGCCGCCGGGCATCCCGCCCGTCGGGTCGCAACCGCTTACCGGACACCGAGGATCAGACAATGCTCATTCCAGGCTTTACGGCGGGCGCGCAGGCGCCAGCCGAGCTGCATACCCGTTGGTCACCGTGGCGCGCCCTGCTGGGCGCGCTGGCACCGCAGCACCGCAGCGGCGTCGAGGCGGCGGCCGATGGCCGTGCCGAGCTGGAGGCGCAGGTCGCGGCGCTGCACCGGGTCCAGGCGGTCATCGAGTTCGCCCTCGATGGCACCATCTTGCAGGCCAACGCGAACTTCCTGCAGGCGATGGGTTACCGGCTGGAGGAGATCCAGGGCAAGCATCATTCCCTGTTCGTCGACCCCGAGCAGGCGCGCAGCGCCGGATACCGTGACTTCTGGGCGCGGCTGGGTCGTGGCGAATATGACGCGGGCCAGTACCGGCGTTTTGGCAAGAACCAGCGCGAGATCTGGATCCAGGCCTCGTACAACCCGGTGCTGGACCGGCAGGGGCGTCCGTACAAGGTGGTCAAGTTCGCCACTGACATCACTGCGCAGAAGCTGCAGGCGGCCGACTCGGCCGGCCAGCTGGCGGCGATCGACAAGTCGCAGGCGGTGATCGAGTTCAGCATGGATGGCCGCATCCTGTCGGCCAACGACAACTTCCTGGCTGCCACCGGTTACAGCCTGGATGATGTGCGTGGCCAGCACCACTCGCTGTTCGTCGAACCTGAGTATCGCAGCAGTGCCGAGTATCGGCAGTTCTGGGAAAAGCTCGGCCGTGGCGAATATGATGCCGGCCAGTACCGGCGCCTCGGCAAGGGCGGACGCGAGGTCTGGATCCAAGCGTCCTACAACCCGATCCTGGACCTCAACGGGAAGCCGTTCAAGGTGGTCAAGTACGCCACCGACATCACCGCGCAGGTGCATGAGAACCAGGCCATGCAGCGTGCCGTGGCGCAGACCCGTGAAGTGGTGGCGGCCGCCAAGGAAGGCGACCTGACCCGGCGCGTGGCCACCGCCGACAAGAACGGGCCGATCGCCGAGCTGTGCGAAGGGGTGAATTCGCTGGTCGAGGCGATGGCCGCGATCATCGGCCAGATCAAGTTCGCCGCTGACACCATCGCCGTCGGCGCCACCGAGATCGCGCAGGGCAACAGCGATCTGTCGCAGCGCACCGAGCAGCAGGCAGCGTCGCTGGAGGAGACCGCGGTGTCGATGAAGGGCCTGGCCGAGACCGTGCAGCGCACCGCGACCAACGCACGGCAGGCCAGTCAGCTGGCCGGTGGTGCCGCCGATGTCGCCGCGCGCGGCGGTAACGTAGTGCACGAAGTGGTGGAAACCATGGCGGTGATCAACGCGTCCTCGCGCCGCATCGTCGACATCATCGGCGTGATCGACGGCATCGCCTTCCAGACCAACATCCTTGCCCTGAACGCCGCGGTGGAAGCCGCGCGTGCGGGCGAACACGGGCGTGGCTTCGCCGTGGTCGCCACCGAGATCCGGGAACTGTCGCAGCGCTCGGCCAGTGCCGCCAAGGAGATCAAGCAACTGATCGATGCGTCGGTGGCCAATGTCGGTGCCGGTACCGCGCAGGTTGAGAGCGCCGGCCGCACCATGGACGAGATCGTGGTCAACGTGCGCCGGGTCAGCGACCTGATGTCCGAGATCAGCACGGCCGCGCAGCAGCAGAGCGACGACATCCAGCAGATGAACCATGCCGTCGATCTGATCGACCAGGGCACCCAGCAGAACGCCGCGCTGGTCGAGGAAGCTTCGGCCGCGGCGCGCAGCATGGAAGAACAGTCGGCGCAGCTGCTGCAGACGGTGGCCAGCTTCCGCGTGCAGGGTGGGGCGGGGCACATGCATGGTGCGGCGGTGCTGCGCGCGGTCTAGGCGCGGCGGTCGGCGTGTTGTTCCCCGGCCTCGACGGCCGGGGCGGCGTGCACGCAGTTGCGGCCGGCATGCTTGGCCCGGTACAGGGCCTGGTCGGCACGCTCGACCAGGCTGCGCGGGTCACCCTCATCATGCGCGGCCTGCCAGGCCACGCCGATGCTGATGGTCACGTGGGCCTGGGCGGCGGGCAGGGCGGCGGCTTCCACGGCGGCGCGCAGGCGCTCGCCCAGGCCCAGGGCGTGGCCGATGTCGGGCGCGGGCAGGGCGGCGATGAACTCCTCGCCGCCGTAGCGGGCCAGCAGGTCATCACCGCGTTGCAGGCAGCCGTCGAGGATCGCGGCGACCGCCTGCAGGCGGCGATCACCTTCCGGATGCCCGTAGGTGTCGTTGAGTCGCTTGAAGTGGTCGATATCGATCATCAGCACCGCCAGCCCCACGCCCTGGCGACGGGCGCGGCCGTGCGCGCTGCCGAGCGCTTCATCGAAGTTGCGCCGGTTGCCGAGCCCGGTCAACGGATCGCGCCGGGCCAGCAGCGCCAGCTCGTCGCGCTCACGCTGGATCTGCACCTGGGTGAGCACGCTGCGCAGGGCATGGCCGAGCATGGCACCGATGAACCCCACGGTGGCCAGGGTCGGCTGCAGGCGTGCCACCAGCAGCGCCACCATTATCAGCAGCAACGGCAGCATCAGCGGCACGCCGGCATCGACGATGCGGCGGAGGTTGCGCGGCACAGCCACCGCCGGTGGGCGGTACGTGCTGCCGGCCAGCACTGCCAGCAGCACGAAGAGCCCGCTGATCAGCAGGTCGCCCCAGCCACCATCGGGTACCTGCGGCTGCCAGGTATTGATGTAGAGCGCCATCAGGAAGTAGCCGAGCGCGTAGATCGTCAACGTGCGGAAGAAGTCGCGGCGGTCGGCATTGTCCTCGGCCAGGAAGCGGATCAGCGCGAAGCAGAACACCAGGCTGTTCTGCACGTTGCTCAGGGTGTGCAGGCATTGCGTCCACAATGCGGTGTTGAGGTGTGCCATCGCCCGCGTATGCACGAAGTACAGCAACCACAGCAGCGCGATGACCGCCAGGTCCACCGCACGGATACAGCGGTTGCCGCCGCCTGGGCTGGCGGCAACGTAGGTCAGCGGAATCCGGTAGAACACATACAGGATCAGCGACGAGGCGGTCATCTGCGCAGGGCTGAGGCCGGCCACATTGCGATACAGCAGGGCCAGCAGGGCCAGCGAGAACAGGCCGACGGCAGCGCCCAGCGTTCGCCACTTGCAGGCCGCCTGGCTGTCGCGCGCGCGTCGCACGCAGGCCAGAGCGGCCAGAAGGGGGGCGGTGATCAGCATCAGGTAGGAGCCAACCGGGTCCTGCGGGCCGATCAAGGCAATGACGAGCGCGTGCGTGACCATGAAAAACAGTGCCGCACGCAACGTCATGCATTCCCCCGCCCCCAGATCCGGCTGGGATCACGATAGGCAGAAGTAGGTGAGGCTGGCAAGAAAAGTGTGCGCTAGTGCTATTCGCAACCTTGTCGACTGTCACATTTTCGTTTCAGCGGGGTGACACGACGGCGTTGACGTGGGCGTACGTCCAGAAGTCGCGGGGCTGCCCCCGCACGTGGCGATGGGCGCGCAGTATGTCGGCAAGCGTGGGAGGGGCATGCTGGGGCATCCTCGCCAGTGCCGGCGCTCCGGCCCGGGAAATGCAAAAGGCCAGGTCATGGACCTGGCCTTTGATGCAGTGGTGCCGGTGAAAGGACTCGAACCTTCATGGGGTCACCCCCGGCTGATTTTGAGTCAGCTGCGTATACCATTCCGCCACACCGGCAGGCAGCATGCGAGTGTAACCGAGGTCGGCAGGAGATGCCTAGTAGGAGAGCCTATCAGGGCGGTTCCTGTCGGCATTGGCCCCTTGGTAGCTATACTCCCGACGTGCAATTGCCTCCAGGAGCGGTAGCTGATGACAGTGTTGCAGGACCTGAGGGTGCTGGTGGTCGAGAACGACGAGATGAGTGCGGCCCTGCTGCAGATGCAGCTGGTGCATGCCGGTGCGACTGTGGTCGGGCTTGCCGCGAGTGTGTCCGAGGCCCTGCGGCTGCTGGAGCAGAGCACTCCTGACGTGGCCCTGCTGGATTACCGGCTGGCCCGCAACGAGACCAGTGAACCAGTGGCTGCAGCGCTTTCGGCGCGTGGCATTCCGTTCGTGCTGGCCACCGGGATGCTGGCCGAGCAGCTGCCTGCGCCGATGCTGGCCGGCCTGTTGCTGGTCAAGCCGTACCTGTCGGCCGATCTGTCGCGGGCGCTGGCGCGTGCGGTGGGACGCTCCAGCGCCAAGGCCTGAGCCGCTCGCCACGCACCGGCGGGGGGAAGCTGCGGGGGGCTGAATCCTCACGTCTGCGATGTGCGGCGGCAACCCCTGATCCAGGAGCCCTGCCCACGCGCGGTTTTTCATTCGCGTCCGGCGCTCAGCCCGCTTCCTCGTACACGTAACGGATTTCCTCGCGGTCATCGAGGATGCGGTACTGGCGCGCCAGATCATCCGGTTCGGGGTTGAGCCAGGCGTCCAGGTGTTCCCTGCGGATCGGTACCACGCCGCGGTCATGCCCGGCAGCGGCGACGTCGCTGGGCGGTGTGTCGGTGATCGTGGCAAACGAAAGCAGGCGGCCTTCCGGTCCTTCCCATTCTGCCCAGAGGCAGGCCAGCAGCAGGTCGCGGGGTGGATCGGGGCGGAATTCGAGCACCACGTCCTGCTCCTTTTCGTCGGCATCGAGGCTGCGGCCGGCGATGGCGTGGCGGGGCACGTGCTCGTAGAACGCCTGCACCACCACCACGCCGTGGCGCAGTCCGAACGCACCCCGCCAGTAACCTTCCAGGCTGTCGCGCCGCGCGTTGTAGGTGCCGGGGTACAGCACGTCGTTGCGCGCCGGCTTGTCCGGCAACCGGCACTGGTAGCGCATCGGCTTGATCACGCGCCGGCCGTTCTCGCTGACCATCACCGGCGCGTAGGTGCCGGGGAAAATGCGGTTGTCGCGCGGCAGCAGCTGCACCCGATGCAGGTCGTCCAGCCGGGCCTGCGCGCGCTCGATGCGGTTGCCGGCCACGCGCAGGTCATTGCGCGCTTTCTGCGTGGGCCGGGTGGCCAGCGTGGCATGGGCAATATCGCGTCGTTCGCGCTGCCGGACCAGTTCAGCCTCCAGCGCCTGCTGCTCCTGCGCATGCCATTGCTGGATCTTCGCCACGATGTCCCGGCCCTGTTCGGTACGCGCACCGGCGAACCCGTCATCCATCGCCTTCGGCGTCTTCGGCCGCTTCTTGCCTGGATCGTGTGCGTACAGTTCGGCGAACTCTTCCAGCGACAGGATGGCGCCGAACTCGCGTACCAGCTTGGCGTAGTCAGCGCGGATCAGGGCGGAATAGCACATGGGACTCTGGGGGCCTGGGTCGCAGCGGCTGCGACGTGGATGCGGCAGGATAGCCCGACCCATCTGGAGATGCCGCATGACTGATTCCATCACCTGCCAGTTCCGCGAAGCCGTGCCCACGGTCGAGGACTACTGCCGGTTGCGCGTGCTTGCAGGCCTCAGTGCCAAGGCCCGGGAAGCGGCCGCCCGCGCGCTGCCCAATACGCTGTTCGGCGTGTGTGCCTACCAGGGCACTGAGCTGGTGGCGATGGGCCGTATCGTCGGCGATGGCGGCTGCCACCTGCAGATCTGTGATATCGCGGTGCTGCCGCGGTTGCAGGGGCAGGGCCTGGGCAAGGAAGTGATGCGGCGCCTGGATGGCTGGATGCAGGCCAACCTGCCGCCATCGGCGTACGTCAGCCTGCTGGCCGATGGCGAGGCGCATCGGTTGTACGCACAGTTTGGTTTCGCGCCCACGGCACCGGCATCGATCGGGATGTATCGGCGGTTCTGAGCCGTAATCGGGGTGAAGCCATCCACACCATGCGTGGATAGGGCCTTCCCAGGAATCACAGGTAAAGAAAAACCCCGACCGGAGTCGGGGTTTTCAAGAATTGGCGTCCCCACGGGGATTCGAACCCCGGTCGCCACCGTGAAAGGGTGATGTCCTAGGCCTCTAGACGATGGGGACGCACGAAAACTTCAAGTTGTAGATCCTTCGACGGCCTAATGTCGAAGTGGTGGAGCCAAGCGGGATCGAACCGCTGACCTCCTGCATGCCATGCAGGCGCTCTCCCAGCTGAGCTATGGCCCCATGAAACTCCGGATGATCTGCCGGGAGCAGAGTCCGTTTTGAAACTGGCGTCCCCACGGGGATTCGAACCCCGGTCGCCACCGTGAAAGGGTGATGTCCTAGGCCTCTAGACGATGGGGACGCACGAAAAACTTCAAGTTGTAGAACCTTCGACGGCCTAATGTCGAAAGTGGTGGAGCCAAGCGGGATCGAACCGCTGACCTCCTGCATGCCATGCAGGCGCTCTCCCAGCTGAGCTATGGCCCCGTGTTACCGAGCCGCCTATCATACCTGCGTGTTCACGTTTGTGGAAGTTTTTTTTGAACTTTTTTCGTTCCGGTTCGACCATCGCCACGAGGGCAGGGGAACCGCAACGCCACAACCTGAATGCCGGTAGGCGGTGAACAAAAAAGACCCGGTTATCGGCCGGGTCCTCGTTGTTCGTTATGAGTGGCGTCCCCACGGGGATTCGAACCCCGGTCGCCACCGTGAAAGGGTGATGTCCTAGGCCTCTAGACGATGGGGACGCAATTCTCATCAATGTTCTTTAGCGACCTTTCGACGGCCTAATGCCGAAAGATTGGTGGAGCCAAGCGGGATCGAACCGCTGACCTCCTGCATGCCATGCAGGCGCTCTCCCAGCTGAGCTATGGCCCCACGTCGCTGAGGAGCGAAATAATAGCCTTGCCCCCGGGGGTTGGCAAGCATTTGTTGCACTTTTCTTCACGCGCGTTGCTATGCCGCGTCGTCGGTCAGCGCCGCCAGGATCGGGCACTGATCCAGCGTGCCGTGGCCGGGGCAGGCGTCGACCAGCTGAGAAAGCGCGGTGTGCATGCGCTGCAGTTCGGCCATGCGTTGTGCAATGTCCTGCAGTCGGGCCTGCGTCGTGTCGCGCACACTGCCCATGTCCTGTGAGTGGCGGTCACTGAGCGCCAGCAGTTCGGCGATTTCTTCCAGGCTGAAGCCCAGCGTCTTGGCGCGGCGGATGAAGCGCAGCCGGCGCAGGTCCTGCTCACCGAAGATGCGGTAGCCCCCGGCCGAGCGTGCCGCCGTGGGCAGCAACTGCTGGCGTTCGTAGTAGCGCACCGTATCGATCGGCACGCCGGCCTGGCGTGCCAGTTGACCAATGTTCATGGCGGATTCCTGCGGATGCTGCCGCTCATTGTGAAGCCTTGAGTCTGGTCCAGGGTCAAGGTCCCGTCGCTGACGGCGCATTCAGCGCACTTTGCAACTTTCTTCATAGCCCCACCGTCGTGGCAGTTCCTACCCTGCGCCTGAACCGGCCGCTGGACGGCCTGCAACGAACCGAGGAGATGGTCTGTGGAAGGATTCAGGAACGAAGGATTCGTCGAGGTCGCGGTGGTCGAATACCCGGGAGGCGACCCGTCGGCCGCCTCCGTGCTGACCGAGATGGCACATGTCGCCAACCGGCTTGCCCAGCAGCAGCGCCGTCCGTTCAAGCGTGTCCTGGTGACCCGCTGGATCGTGCCGGCCAGCCAGACCGGCGTGCATCGCATTGCCGGCGCGGAGATGCTCGAGGCGGACATCCCCGCCGTGATCGCCGTGCCTGGCCAGATCAGCCAGGGCGTCTGCCTGCGCGCCGATGAGGTGCTGCTGGATTGGCTGCGCGCGCATTACGACGGTGGCAGTCTGCTGGCTGCCGCCAGCGACGGTGTCAGCATGCTGGCACGCGCCGGTCTGCTGGCTGGGCGCACCGTCAGTGGTCCGGACCTGGGGCGCCATCCGGGCCTGCAGGGGCAGTCGGCCAGCTGGGTACCCAGCGAGCGCGCGCTGGTCGATGACGGCGACCTGCTGACGGTGGCCGGTTCCCAGGCCTGGCGCTTCCTCGCCCTGCGCCTGCTGTACCGGCTGCACGGCCAGGGCGTGGCGAGTTCCGTGGCGCAGCAGCTGGGGATCACGGTTCCGGCGGCGATCCAGCAGGATCTCGAGCGTTTCAGTGCCAACTTCGCCCACGGCGATCGCGACGTACTGAAGGCGCAACGCTGGCTGCATACCACCGCTGCGCGCGGCGCCACGCTCGGTGCGATCTGTGAGATTTCCGGGCTGGAGCCGCGAACCCTGCAGCGGCGCTTCCTGAAGGCCACCGGCCTGCGCCCGATCGAGTATTGCCAGCGGTTGCGTATCGCCAAGGCGCAGACGCTGTTGCAGCAGGGGGCGGGCATCGATGAAGTGGCCTGGGGCGTGGGCTATGCCGACCAGAGCGCATTCCGTCGCCTGTTCCTGCGCATTGTTGGAATGACGCCGGCCAACTATCGCCGGCTGGTCAACAACAAGCGGCGCGAGCGGCCGCTGTTGTCATCGGTGGCAGGCAGCCTGCGCGGGCTGCAACCGGCGCCCGGCATGCAGATGCCGCGCAGCGTGGCCTGATGCCTGCAGTAGGCGTCGCGCTTGCAACCTGGGCGCGACGCTTCGACCATGCAGGTAACGGATGATGGAGCAGGTGGGCTGATGTCGAGTGTGGGACCGGTGCCGATGCCGGTGGTGTTGATCCTGATGTGCGTGCTGCTGGCCATGGCGGTAGCACGCCTGTGGCCGCGTCGGAAAGACGGGATGGCAGTGCCTTCCGCGGCCAGCCTGGTTCTGGACATGTTGCTGATCGGCCTGCTGTGCGGACGCATCAGCTTCGTCGCCTTGAACTTCGCGCTTTACCGTGAGGCCCCGTGGAGCATCCTGCAGATCGCCGACGGTGGGTATCACCTTGCAGTCGTGCTGGCTGCGGGCCTGGCGTGGGGCACCTGGCGGCTGCGGCTCTGGCGCGCGTTGCGTGCGCCGGTGCTGGCGGGCGCACTGGTGGGCGTGGTGTCGTGGGTGGTGGGCAGCCACCTGCTGTCAGCCTGGCAGGAGCAGCGGATGCCGCTGCCGGCGGTGCAGGTGGCCGATCTGCAGGGGCGCGTGATCGACCTGCAGCAGTTCCGGGGCAAGCCACTGGTGCTGAATCTCTGGGCCAGCTGGTGTGGGCCCTGCCGGCGCGAGATGCCGGTGCTGGCATCCGCACAGCAGACCCACACCGACGTGCAGTTCGTGTTCCTCAACCAGGGGGAAACCCTGGACGAAGTGAAGGGTTTCATTGCATCCGAACAGCTCCGGCTGGGCAATGTACTGCTGGACGATACCGCCTCGGCGTCAACCGTGCTGGGTGTGCAGGCCTATCCGTCGACGCTGTTCTTCGACGCCGAAGGTCGCCTGCGTGAACTGCACCTTGGCGAACTGACGGCCGCGGGTCTTGAACACAAACTGCGCCGGCTGCGGTAGCCTGCGCGGGCATCTCATTACGGAGTTCCCATGTTGTCGACTTCCCTGCGCATCGCTCCGGCGGTGCTGTTGCTGCCGGTCATGCTGGCATTGGCCGCCTGCAGCCAGGCCCAGACCCCGCCGGGCAAGACGGCGGCAGCGCCGGCCGCCGGCGCTCCGGCCACCGCGGCCAAGGGTGACCGTCCCGCAGTGCTGAAAGGCATCGAGAAGCACGGCTTCGAAGTCGTTGCCGAGTTTGATGCACCGGGTGGCCTGCGTGGCTTCGCCGGCGTGGTGGGGGGGCAGCAGCCCGCCGCCGCGTACGTGACCGCCGACGGCAAGCATGTGCTGGTGGGCAGCCTGTTCGATGCCGAAGGCAACGATGTGGCCGCCGAGGCGGTGGAGAAGCTGGTCGCTGCACCGATGTCGGCCAAGATGTGGACCAAGCTGGAAGCCAGCGCCTGGGTGCGTGACGGCAAGGCCGATGCACCGCGTGTGGTCTATACCTTCAGCGATGCCAACTGCCCGTACTGCCACAAGTTCTGGGAAGCGGCGCGTCCGTGGGTTGACGCCGGCAAGGTGCAGTTGCGCCACATCATGGTTGGCGTGATCCGCGAGGACAGCCCGGCCAAGGCCGCCGCCATCCTCGCGGCGCGTGATCCGAGCGCGGCGCTGCTGGAGAATGAGCACCAGTTCGACCGTGGCGGCATCAAGGCGCTACCGAGCATCAGTCGCGAGATCGCAGGCAAGCTTGATGCCAACCAGGTCCTGATGATCGAGATGGGCTTCCAGGGCACGCCGGGCATCCTGTTCCAGGATGCACAAGGGCAGGTGCAGCGTCGCGCGGGCCTGCCGCAGGGCGCCGACCTGCAGACGGTGCTGGGTCCGCGCTGATCGCCGCCAACGTCGTGATGTAACCGACAGGCCCGCATGGCAGCATGCGGGCCTGTTGCATTTCGGCGCTCCTGCGGCGGGCGGAGAGGGCAGCAGGGCTGCGCAGCAGCTGTTCGTCGTCACATCTGAATCGTGACTGACATCAAGCATCGCGCCTTGATTCCAATCAAGGTCAAAAACGACAGGCGGATTAGCCTGTTGACGCATGGAATACAGCGTCAACGCGCCATGGATGCCGCGCCAGACATGCCTTGAACCAGGGCGGTCGGCACAGCCATTCACGACACTCTCACTCCCCGATTGTTACCCAGACCGCTGCGGTCGCCACCTCTCTGGCAGCGCGGCCTTGATGGGCTGGACACCGGTGCGGGCAGGGCAGTGTCATCGTCCTGTTGCCTGCCGGATGCAGGCTGGCCGGTGTCGTCAACGCAGTATCCGCATTTCCAGCAACGGCGACGCGAGGCCAGGGCACTGTGCGCCTGTATCCGGCCAGCGCGCTGCGAATGTTTGTCCAGGGAGGATGCAATGCGCTTGGCGGTACTGAGTCTGGCCTGTTCGACCGCACTGGCGATCGCGCCAGCGTATGCGCAGCAGCATGGCCAGGAAGATGCGCAGGCGTTGCGGCAGGAAATCGCTGCCATGCGCCAGGCATTGGAAGGCATGCAGCAGCGCCTGGATCGGCTTGAGCAGCGCGAGGGCTCAGCGCCTGCCGCCGTGGCGCAGGCCCCGACCCCGGCCGCAACGGCGGGCGGCAGCGCCAGCATGCTGCACCCGACCCAGGTGCCGGGCGTGGCGCAACCGGTGCTGCCGCAGCGCGAATCGGTGGCCGATCCCTCAACGGCGGCGTCGCGTCCCGACAGTGCAGCCGGTCCGACCGACCCCGATCTGAAAGGCTTCTTCGCCATTCCAGGCACCGATACGGTGATCCGCATCGGCGGCTACGCCAAGCTGGATGCGATTGCCGATTCGCGTGCGGCCGGTGACGAAGATCAGTTCATTCCGTCGTCGATGCCGGTGGGTGGCAGCCATCGCGATGTCTCCAACTTCAACATCCACGCCAAGCAGACCCGCTTCAGCTTCGAGGCGCGGCGCCCGACCACGCACGGCAACCTGCGTTTCTACCTGGAGAACGATTTCTTCGGCAGCAGTGAGGGGTATGAGTTCCGCCTGCGACACGCCTATGGACAGCTTGGCAACACCTATGCCGGCTATGGCTACTCCAGCTTCATGGACCCGGACAGCCTGCCCGATACGCTTGACTTCGCCGGGCCGGGCGGCGCCGGATACCTGCTGGTGGCGGGCATCCACCACAGTTTTGTGATAGGCAAGGGCAACACCCTGACCGTCGCTGCTGAAGACCCGAAGACTGAACTCGCCGGCGCCAGCGATGCTCGCACGGCAGTCAACCGCCTGCCCGATGTGACCGTGACCGCGCGCCTGGAGCGCGACTGGGGCCACCTGCAGTTGGGCGCGGTGGCACGCAGCCTGGCCTACGACGGCGATGGCGAGCGCGACCGGCGCATGGCCGGTGGCCTGCAGCTGAGCGGCTCGGCGTCAGTGGGCGAGCGCGACCTGCTGCTGTTCGGCGTACTCGGCGGGCGCGGCCTCAGTCGCTACACCGCCGACCTTACCGGCTCCGGACTGGACGCGGTGGTCGGTGCCGATGGCCGCCTCGCCGCGTTGGACCTGCACGGCGGTTTCGTCGGCTACACCCATTACTGGTCCGCGCTGTGGCGCTCCAACCTGATCTTTGGCCAGCTGACCCTGGAGCGCAACGCCGCACTCGCCGCTGATGCATTCCGGCAGAGCCGCTACGGCGTGTTCAACCTGATCTGGAGCCCGGCGCCGTCCTGGACGATGGGCATGGAGCTGCTGTACGGCCGGCTGGAACAGCAGGGCGGCGCACGCGGCGACACGGTCCGGGTGCAGGGCAGCCTGCAATACAACTTCATCAAATAGACGCCAGCGGTCGTACGCCAGCGTAACCGTCCCCACGCCCGGTGCTGCCGGGCTCATGCCAGTACCGGAGATCGTCATGGCAGAAGCAAAGAAAATCGGGGTGGTCGGAGCCACCTTCCTCGTCGCCGGCAACATGATGGGCTCAGGCGTGTTCCTGTTGCCGTCCAGCCTGGCCAAGATCGGCACCGCCTCGATCTGGGGCTGGCTGATCACCACCGCCGGTGCGCTGCTGCTGGCCTTCGTGTTCGCCAAGCTGGGCAAGCTCGCACCCAAGGCGGGCGGTCCCTATGCCTACGCGCGCGACTGGTTCGGGCCGTACATGGGCTTCCAGACCAACACCATCTACTGGTTCGCCAACTGGATCGGCAACGTCGCCATCCCGATCGCGGCGGTGGGCTATTTCAGCTATTTCTTCCCGATCCTGTCCGAGCCGCTGGTGCGTTGCATCGCGGTGCTGGTGCTGGTGTGGGCACTGAGCTTTGCCAACGTGATCGGTCCGGCCTTCGTCAGCCGCGTGCAGACGGTCACCACCAGCTTTGCGTTGGTGCCGATCCTGGGCATCGCCATTTTCGGCTGGTTCTTCTTCGATGCCGACATCTTCAAGGGCGCCTACAACGTGTCTGGCGAGTCGAACTTCGGTGCGATCTCGAGCGCCGCGGCACTGACCCTGTGGGCCTTCATCGGCGTCGAGTCTGCATCGGTGACTGCCGGTGTGGTCGAAAATCCGGAGAAGAACGTCGCCCGCGCGACGCTGGCCGGCGTGTTCCTGGCTGCCATCGCCTACATCGCCAGTTCGTCGGTGATCATGGGCATGGTGCCGAACGCGGAACTGCAGGTGTCCGACGCACCGTTCGCGCTGGCGGCGGCCAAGGCGGTCGGTGGCTGGGGCGGCGCGCTGGTCAGCCTGTGCGCCTTCATCGGTGCCGCCGGCTCGCTGGGTGGCTGGATCCTGCTGACCGCGCAGAGTGCCAAGGCAGCGTCGGATGACGGCCTGTTCCCGAGCATCTTCAGCAAGACCAACAAGGACGACGTGCCGGTCAAGGGCGTGCTGATCGTGGCGGTGCTGATGACCCTGGCGGTGCTGGTGACCTCCACCTCGGAAACCGCGTCGGCCCAGTTCGACGTGATCACGTCGGCGGCCGTGGTGCTGACCCTGCTGCCCTACATCTACTCGTGCGTGGCGTGCTACTTCGTGGTCGAGCGTTCGCACACCCTGGTCCACACCGGTGCGTTCTGGACGCTGACCAGCCTGACCGTCGTGTACTGCCTGTGGGCGATCTACGGCTCGTCGGGGACCATCGTGCAGTACGCCTTCCTGTTCGTGCTGTTCATCACCGTGTTCTATCCCTTCTTCAGCGAGGAGCGCCGCCAGCAGCGGCAGCGCGCCCGCGAGGCCTCGGCGATCAGCGCCGGCGCCCGGCATTCCTGAGTTCGACAAGGAGAATCAACGTGTACTTCAAGTCCCTGGACTACCCGGTCATTGTCATCGACAACGACTACGAGTCGCCGCGCATCGGTGGCATCCTGATCCGTGCGCTGGTGGAAGAGCTGCGCAGCAACGACCAGCGCGTGCTGTGCGGGCTGAACCTGGATGACGCCCGGGCCGGTGCCCGCACCTACGTGGCGGCCTCGGCGGTGCTGATCTCGATCGATGGCAGCGAAGAGGTGGATGGCGAGTTCCAGCGCCTGACCGCCTTCCTGCGCGAGCAGAGCGCACGCCGTGCCAATCTGCCGGTGTTCCTGTACGGCGAGCGCCGCACCATCGAGAAGGTGCCGAGCAAGCTGCTCAAGTACATCCACGGTTTCATCTTCCTGTTCGAAGACACCAAGAGCTTCATCTCGCGGCAGGTGATGCGCGCGGCCGAAGACTACATGAAGAACCTGCTGCCGCCGTTCTTCAAGGCGCTGATCCATCATGCGGCCGAGTCGAACTATTCCTGGCATACGCCGGGCCATGCAGGCGGCGTGGCATTCACCAAGTCGCCGGTCGGCCGCGCATTCCATCAGTTCTATGGCGAGAACACCCTGCGCAGCGATCTGTCGATCTCGGTGCCGGAGCTGGGCTCGCTGCTCGATCACACCGGCCCGATCAAGGATGCCGAGAACGAGGCGGCACGCAACTTCGGTGCCGACCACACCTTCTTCGTCACCAATGGCACCTCCACCGCCAACAAGATCGTCTGGCATGGCACGGTGGCCCGCGGCGACGTGGTGTTCGTTGACCGCAACTGCCACAAGTCGCTGCTGCACGCGCTGATCATGACGGGTGCGGTGCCGGTGTACTTCACGCCCAGCCGCAATGCGCACGGGATCATCGGCCCGATCAGCCTGGACCAGTTCACGCCGGAGTCGCTGCAGCAGCGCATCGCCGCCAATCCGCTGGCCAGCCAGGCCTACAAGGCCGGCTCCAAGCCGCGCATCGCGGTGGTCACCAACTCGACCTATGACGGCCTGTGCTACAACGCCGAGAAGATCGCCGACGAGATCGGCAGCGCAGTTGATTTCCTGCATTTCGACGAAGCCTGGTACGCCTACGCCGCGTTCCACCCGTTCTACGAGAACCACTACGGCATGGCCAAGGGCAAGCCGCGTGAGCAGGATGCGATCATTTTCACCACGCATTCCACCCACAAGCTGCTGGCTGCGTTCTCGCAGGCGTCGATGATCCACGTCCGCAACTCGGCGCAACGCAACCTTGATGCCGAGCGCTTCAATGAGTCGTTCATGATGCACACCTCGACCAGCCCGCACTACGGCGTGATTGCCGCCTGTGACGTGGCCTCGAAGATGATGGAAGGCGACGCCGGCCGTTCGCTGGTGCAGGAAATGCACGACGAGGCGATCGCCTTCCGCCGCGCGATGCTGCACGTCCGCGATGATCTCGGCCGCGACGACTGGTGGTTCAGCGTGTGGCAGCCGACCCAGGTCGAGCGCAGCCTGGACAAGGGCGATACGCCGGCACCGATGGTGGCCAAGCGCGAGGAGTGGTACCTGCAGCCGGATGCGCACTGGCACGGCTTCGAGAACCTGGTGGATGACTATGTGTTGATCGATCCGATCAAGGTGACCCTGCTGACCCCGGGCCTGGCAATGGACGGCAGCATGGGCAGGCTGGGCATCCCGGCGGCGGTGCTGAGCAAGTTCCTGTGGGGCCGCGGCATCACCGTGGAAAAGACCAACCTGTACTCGGTGCTGTTCCTGTTCTCGATGGGCATCACCAAGGGCAAGTGGAGCACCCTGGTCACCGAGCTGATGGCGTTCAAGGAACTGTACGACCGCAATGCGCCGCTGAGCCAGGCACTGCCGACGCTGGCCGCCGATTATCCGAATGCCTACGCCGGCTGGGGCCTGCGTGACCTGTGCGACGCGCTGCATGCGTTCAACCAGGAATTTGCCGTGGCCAAGGTGATGCGCGAGATGTACGTGGACCTGCCGACGCCGGTGATGACCCCGGCCGATGCCTACAACCACCTGGTCAAGGGCGAGATCGAGCGGGTCGACATCGAGCAGATCAGTGGCCGCATCGCTGCGACCATGCTGGTGCCGTACCCGCCGGGCATCCCGACCATCATGCCGGGCGAGCGCTTCGGCGACAGCGACGAGCCGATCATCCAGTCGCTGCGCATCGCCCGCGAGCAGAACGCCCGTTTCCCGGGCTTCGAATCGGACGTGCACGGGCTCATCATCGAGCAGGAGGGTGATGCGGTCTCGTACAAGGTGGAGGTGCTGAAGGCCTGACCCGTAACGGTCGGCTCATCGGCGAACGATGGATACCGCGCGCGAGCAACGCATCCTGACGTTCTCGATCGGGGTCACCCTTGCGGTGAGCGCGGTCGGCTTCGGCGGTGGCCTGCTGGTGGGATCGCAGGCCATCCTGTTCGACGGCGTGTACAGCCTGGTCGACGTCGCCCTGACCCTGGTGTCGTTGTCGGTGCTGCGGCTGGTGGCGCGGGAACAAAGCCCGCGCTTCCAGTACGGCTACTGGCACCTGGAGCCGATGGTCGAAGCGCTGGGTGGTGTGATCCTGTCGCTGGCCTGCGTGTATGCGCTGGCCAACGCGGTGATCGGCCTGACCACGGGCGGGCACGAAGTGAAATTCGGGCCCGCGCTGTGGTGGGCGGCACTGCTGAGTGCCAGCAACCTGGCGATGGCGGCGTTCGTCGCGCAGCGGGCGCGGCATCTGCGCTCGGCGCTGTTATGGCTGGATGTGCGTGGCTGGCTGCTGGGCGGGTTGATGAGCCTGGCAGTGGTGCTGGCCTTCGTGTTGGCGCTGGTCCTGCACGGTGGTGAGTGGCACCATTGGGTGCCGTACCTGGATTCGATCGTGCTGGCATTGATCAGCCTGGCGATGCTGCCGGTGCCGGCGCGCAGCGCGTGGAAGGCCATGCGCGAAGTGCTGCAGGTGGCGCCGGATGATCTGGACCGGCGCGTGCAGCAGGTGATGCAGGCGTTCGTGGCCGAGCGTGGCTATGCCGGTTTCACCAGCCATGTGGCGAAGATGGGGCGGATGCGCTTCATCGAGATCCACGTATTGGCCGATCCGGCGACGCCCTTGGGCTCGGTGGGTGAGGTCGATGCGATGCGTGACGAGATCGCGGTGCGGCTGGATGCTCGGGGCAGCACGTTCTGGCTGACCATTGATTTCACCGCAGACCCGGCGTGGACGTGAGCCGGGCACGGTAGAGCCGAGCCCATGCTCGGCTGCCATTCGCGCTGAGCAGCCGAGCGTGGGCTCGGCTCTACACGTGGGCACGATCGTTGCGCATGGCAGACCGGACTGTTGCAGCGGATCTGTTTGACCTCAACTCTGGTTGAGGTCGCAGACTGCTTCACATTCCCCATGAGGCATGCGGCATGAACCTGCTGACCACCCCGGACCTGGGCCACGGCCTGCTGGAACTGTTCAATCCTGCGGGGCTTTACGACCCCTCGGCCAACGGCTACTCGCACGTGGCGGTGGTGCGCCTTCCCGCCCGGGTGATCCATATCGCCGGGCAGGGCGGTGAGGATGCCGATGGTCATCTCTCTCCCGGCTTCGGGGAACAGGTCGAGCAGGCACTGGACAACCTGCAGATCGCATTGCGTTCGGCGCAGGCCAGCCTGGCCGATGTCGCGCGGTTGCGCATCCTGGTGGTCGACCACGACGAGGACCGGCTGGGCATCATCGCCCGGCAGGTACGGCGGCGTTGGCCGAACGGCGCAGCGCCGACCTGCACCCTGATTCCTGTGCCACGGCTGGCGCTGGACGGCATGCTGTTCGAGATCGAGGCGGAGGCCTACGCCGCCTAGCGCAGGTAGTACTCCACCGGCACCACCAGTTCCTGCGGTGCCTTCATTTCCATGGGAATGGGCGGCAGCGGCTGCGCGCGGCGGAACGTCTGCAGTGCGGCGTCGTCGAGCATCGGTTGGCCGCTGGACTGCTCCAGCCGCAGGGCCTGCAGGCGTCCCTCGCGATCGATGCTGGCCCTGACCCAGGTCGTTCCCTGCTGCCGGCGCGAGCGCGCGACGGCGGGGTAGTAGCGATAACGCTCCAGGCGCGCCATCAGGCGGGCTTCCCACTGGTCGCTGGCGGCGCCGGCCTGGAAGTCCGCCGGTGGTGCGTCGGGAGCGGGCGGCGCGGCCGTGATCGATGCCGGTGCGGGACTGGCATCGGTCACGGCCGCAGGCGGGGCGACCGGCAGGGCTTGCCGGCCAGGGCCACCGAGCTCGCTGGCGGCCACCTCGCCCTCGCGCGCGGCGGTGGGCTTTGGCGGAGGGGGCGACTTCGCCGGTTGCGACGCGCGCGCCTGCTGCGCCTGGCTGGGGGTGTCGGCCAGGCGCTCTTCGACCGGCTGGGGAGGCGTAGCCGGTGCCAGCAGGCGCAGGCTGATGCGCACATCCTGCTCAGGCGGCGGCAGCAACGGTGGCGCGGCCATCCAGTGCACCAACAGCAGCAAGGGCAACAGGTGCAGGCCGATGCTGATGGCAATCGCCTGCCAGTGTTGGCCGCGTTCACTCATCGCCCGGCACCCACAGCAGATCGGCGTCGGCCGCATCGACGCCTTCGTCGGGTGACGCAAGCGCGATCACCAGTGCCGGTACCTCCGGTGGCAGGTAGCCCGGCACGCCGGTGCCGCGCAGTACATGCCAGCGGCCGGCCACCAGCAGCGCTGGTGCAGGGGCTGCGGTCAGTGCCTGTGCCATGCGGGTGTCGCGGGCCTGTTGCACGGCCAGCATCCCTTCCAGCATCGGTGCGGCGTCTGCGTGCTGGGCCAGCACCACGGCCGACAGGCGTTGCCGGGCGGTGGGCATCGGAAACCGCACCGACGTGTTGGAGGCAAGCAACGCATCGACCTCGGCACGCGACAGGTTGCCGCCGAACAGGGGGATGCCGGCGGCGGTGGCGTCCTGTACCAGCCCGCCATAGGTGGCCCACGGCCAGCGTGTATCCCAGCCCAGCAGCGCCTGCAGGCGCGCACCATCGGCATGGTTGCCCTTGGCCAGCCAGCGCTGCACCCGCTGCAGGCGCGGTTGGCGTTCACTGGCGATCATCTCCATCACCAGCGCGCCTTGTGGACGCTGCCGTTGCAGCGCGTGCAGCAGCCAGCGCTGGGCGGCGTGGTCACCGGCCAGGTCGTGGCGTTCGCCCAGCAGCAGCCGCGGGGCGTTCGCTGCACGCTTCACGAACGCGGCTTCGTCCAGGCGCTGCCCGCTGGCCAGGTCGATCACCGTGCCGGGCATAGGCTGCGCGCTGGCCGTTGCGGCCAGTGCGAGCAGGCACAGCGGCAGCCAGCGGCGGCTAGAACGCCACATTGACGCCCATCGAGACGGTGCGGCCACGGCCGTTGCCGCGGTCCAGGATCGGGCTGAAGATGCTGTCGATCGAGGCATTGTTGTCATAGGCCTTGTTCTGCAGGTTTTCGATGTTCAGCCACAGCGTGGTGTTGGGCTGGGGCTTGAAGCTGGCGTAGAAGTCGAGCAGTACACCGGTACCGCCGGTCCTGCGGGTCTGGAAGAAGTCGTAGCCTTCTTCGGTGGGCCCGGAGTATTCGGCGCGCAGGCCGGCCTGCACGCGCTGCTGCCACCAGCGGCCGCCGACATCCAACGTCCAGAAGCGGTCGGGCAGGGCGGTGATGTCTTCCAGGTTGACGAATTCGATGGCAGGCGCACTGGTGCGCGAGCGGGTCCAGCTCAGCGTGGCGTGGTAGTGCGCGCTGGCGTAGTGCGCTTCCAGCTCGATACCGCGCATGCGCACCACGCCGGGGTGGTTCATCCAGCGCGTGGTGGTGCTGAAGTCGTCCACGTCCAGCGCATCGGTCCAGGCAGTGAGCTGCTGATCGCTGTCGATCGGTACCACGAAAGGCCTCACCTCCGGCGGGTGCACGATCAGCAGGTACTGCGGCTTGATGTAGTCGCGGATGCGGTTGTCGAAGCGGGTGACGCGCAGCTGCGCCAGGTCACCGTCGGTCAGCAGCGAGGAGGCGCTGAGGTTGGCGCCGAACTGCAGGTTGCGCGAGCGCTCTCGGCGCAGGAACGGGTTGGCACCCACGCCATCGGCATCGCTCATGCCTTCCAGCGGGATCTTCTCGAAGAACATCTCCTGCACGCGCGGCGGGCGGGAAGTACGCGAGGCTTCGGCGAACAGTTGCAGCCAGTCGGTGGCCTGCCACGAGACCGCCAGGCTGGGGCTGAGTGCGCGCTGGGTACGGCGCACGTCGATGCCGCCGCCGTTGATCTCGGCGCACTGGCCGGGCACATCCGAGCACACCGGGACGTGGCCGCGGATGCCATAGCGATCCTGGCGCAGGCCTGCAGTCAGCGCGTAGATGTCGTACTGCAGTTCCAGCGTGCTGAACACGCTGTCCAGCTGGCTGCGGCCCTGCGGGTTGGCGCCGCGCAGGATGGGGGTGTCGGCCACGTAGACGTCCGACTGGTGCTTGATGCCGGTGTTCCAGCGTGCCTGCAGTGCACCGATGTCGAAGCGGCTGGTGTTGTCGAGCGTCCAGCTGCTCAGGCTGCTGTGGGTGCGGCGACCGATGTAGCTGGAATCCTCCACGGGCGGATAGAACAGCCGGGTCTTGTTGCCGGCGAAGGTCGCGCGCAGGTCGATCCACGGCGTGTAGGGCGTGTAGTGGTAGCTGGCGCGCTGGTTGCGTGCGGAAATCTGCCACGGGTAGTTGTGGTAAAAGTCGTTTTCGTAGCGCATGTGGCTCAGGTCCAGCCGATGCTGGTCACTGGGCTGCAGGCGTGCTTTCAACAGCCAGCTGCTGGGCTGCTGGCTGCCCGGATCGGCGGTGTTCTTCTGCCCGCGCGCGGTGGCGTATTCGCCGCTGCGGCTGCTGCTGGCAGCGGCCAGCAGGCCGAACTGGCGGTCGCCGCCATCCTCGCTGTGGCGCCAGGCACCGGCAAAGGTACGGCCATTGCCGTAGCCGTTGTTGCCATGGCGGTAACCCGCGCGCAGGCCCCAGTCACGACCTTCGCCAAGCAGGTCGTCGATGTCCAGCGTGCGGAAATTGGCACTGCCGGCCAGCGTGCCGGCGCCATCACCACCGGCGACCGCGCCGCGCTGCATGTCCACGCCGGCCAGCAGGAACGGATCGACGTAGGCGAACGGCCCCCCCGAGCCGTGGCCCGCGTTGTTGCGGAAGGTCTGGGTGACACCATCGATCATGGTGTTGACCCGCCCGGCGCCGGTCATGCCGCGGATGTTGACCTGCAGGCCGGGCTGGCTGCGCGAGTGGAAACTGTGGGTGCCGGGCATCGAACGCAGCAGGCTGTTGCCGTCCTGGCGTTCGGCCATCGCCACGCGCTCGCTGCCGACGGCGGGCGCAAAGCCATCGCGGGCCGCCGGGACATACTGGCTGGCGCCTGCACCGGGGGAATGGCCGTGTGCGATATCGCCCTGTACGCGCAGCGGGCCGGTTCGACGGCTGCCATCGGAGGGGGCGGCCGGCGCCGGTTCCAGGGTGGCGCGGCGCGCGTCGATGAAACGGGGGCGCAGCCCGCTACCGGCCAGCAGGCGTGACAGGGCCTGCGCGTCGTCGAACCGTCCGCGTAGTGCCGGCGCCGTCTGGCCGCCTGGCAATGCCGCGCCGATCACCAGATCGACACCGGTCAGCCGGCTGTAGGCATCCAGCGCGCTGGCCAGCGATTGCGCAGGAAGATCGAAGTGACGGGAGGCGGCCTGCGCGTGTGCGCTGGCAGGTAACAACGGAAGCGGACTGGCGCAGGCCAGTGACAGGGCGAGGACAAGGGGACGGTGAAACAGCATCGGGAGCTCCAGGGGCTGACGCGGCGCGTCGTCATCCTGGGTAGACGCAGTGGCAGGGCCGATGTCAGGGTGCATCGCGATGTTCCCTGCGTGGCGGCAGCCACACCTGCACGCCCGCGCCCAGGCGCAGCACGCGTACATGCAGCTGCGTGGCCAGCTGGTCGCGGCTGCGCGCCGCACCGTCTGCACTGCCGAGCAGGGTGACCGGCTGCTGGCGCAGGTGTGCGCCGATGATCCAGGTGTGGCCGCTATGCCAGCGATCCAGGCCCTGGGTGACCTCGGCCAAGGGCGTGGAGACCCAATGCAGGCGACGCTCGCGCCAGGCCAGGGCACTGTGGCTGGCGGCCAGGCCGATGATCGGTGCCTGTCCATCGAAGCGCAGCTGCTGCCCTTCGATGGCCTGCTCACTGCGGGTGCCGCTGTCCACACGGACGCGATGCTCAGTGACGGTGACCACGCTGTCGTTGTCCTGCACGGCAAGGTCGAAGGCCGTACCGAGCGCGGTGACCATGCCGTGCGTCGTATGCACCTGGAACGGATGCTGCGCATCGGCGGCTGCCTTGAACCAGGCTTGGCCGTGCTGCAGCTGCAGCTGGCGGCGCTGTGCATCGATGCGGACATGGACTTCGCTTCCGGGTGACAGCAGCACGTGCGAGCCGTCCGGCAGTACTTCTTCACGGATCTCGCCTGCCGCCGTGCGCATCACCTGCGCGGCCGGTGGTGCGGCCTGGCGGGTATACAGGCCCAAGGCGCAAAGCAGCAGCACGGCAGTGCCGGCGTCGCGCAGGTGCCGGCGCTGCCGCTTGCGCTGATGCCGCTGCAGGCTGGGCGTGGCATCACCGGCCTGCCAGAGCGCCTGCAGGTGCTGGTACTGCGCGGCGTGGCGGCAATCGGCGTAGTACCACTGGTTGAAGGCACGCTCGTCGCGGCCGCCGTCGTGGCCGTCCAGCCACCAGCGCGCGGCCTCGCGCGCGATCGCCTCCGGGCTCATGCGCCGGGTACCTGCTGCAGCGCCACCAGCGCACGCAGCAGATGGCCGTGCGCGGTCTGCCGGCTGATGCCGAGCCGGCGGCCGATCTCGGCCAGTGCCATCTGCTCCACCCGGGCCAGCAGGAATACCTGGCGCGAGCGCGGTGGCAGCGCGGCGATGATCGCGTCGAGATGGCGCAGCTGTTCGGCGTCCAGCAGGTGCTGCTCCGGCAGCGGTGCAGGATCGGCGAGGGCGTGCAGTTGGGCGTCATCCAGCGCTTCCTCACGACGGCGCTGGCGTTGCCGGTAGTGATCGGCGATCAGATTGTGGGCGACGCGGTACAGGTAGGCGCGGCCGTTGCTCAGCAGGCCGCTGGCGGCGACCTTGATGACACGCAGCCAGGTTTCCTGGACGACGTCATCGGCGTCGCTGCGTTGCGGGAGTTTACGGCGGACATGGGCGTGCAGCGGCCGGTAATGGGCCGCGCACAGCTGCGCGACATCCGTCGGTTCGACAGGCGTGGACACGGGGCGGGCGACAACTGGGAAAGGGAACAGCCCGCGGCGGCAAGGGCAGCGGCTGCACCTTACAGCAAAAGAGAATCATTTGCATCTATCGATGGGCGTTACACGCCTGCCCGGGACGGGAGATCAGCGCGGGCGATAATCGCAGTGGATCTGCAGGGCTTCGGTGGGGTTGTGATGCAGCTTGAAGCCGCAGCGCTGCAGGCTGCGCTTCACCCGCGCGACCGCTTCGGCATGGCGGGCGACGCGACGATCCTGCCAGCGTGGCGGGGTGAATACGCCCATGGGCAGCAGCCGTAGCCGCTTGCCGTGCAGTACCAGCGAGACATCGATATGACGGCCATCGATGTCGTGGCCGTTGGCGCCGAAGATGGCATCGACCTCATCATGGCGTTGCGGATAGCAGGTCCGGAACAACGCGATACCGAGCCAACGCACGCCACGAGGGAAGCTGCCGAGCCGGCTGTGGCTGGGTTCGAAGCCGCGCGTGAGCAGCAGTCGCAGCCCGGCAGGCAGCATTGCCTGCGCATCGAGCAGGCGTTGCAGTACCTCTTCTTCCAGCTGGATACGGGTGGAGGGCCAGCGCGGGGCGACCAGCAGCCCGTGGTGGCTGCCGCGTTGCAGGGTCAGCATGCGTGAAGCTTCGCACGCGGGCGAACAGCCGTGGTAGTGCCCGCCGCGGGCCCGCCAAAATCCGGTGGCCGCCCCCCCCCCCCCCCCCCCCCCCCCCCCCCCCCCCCGACGATCGTCAGATGTCGCGGTACTGGATCTGCGAAGCCAGTACGCGCAGGCCGTCGGCATTGCTGGACAGGATGCGCTCTTCGCCGACACCTTTCTGCCGTTTCAGCTGGAAGCCCTGTTCGGCAGGCAGCTGCGCGGCGATGGTGTCCATGCGTTGCATGGCATCGGGGCCGCTGCAGTCGAAGTGGCCCCAGTGGGCGCCATCGCGGTGGATCTGCAATCGGTAGTTCATTGCGGTGTCTCCGGCAGCTCCTGCAGCCAATGGTCGAACATCGCGGTGGCCGCCGCTGCCAGCGGTGCACCGTAACGGCGTGCCTGGGCGCGAAGATCGTTCGGATCGATGCCGGCCTGCGCCAGCTCCAGGGTGTGGCCGATCAGCCAGCGTTCGAACTGGCGGGCATCCAGTTCCGGGTGGCATTGCAGGGCCAACGCATGGCTGCCCATGGCGAAGGCCTGGTGGCGGCAGGCCGGCGTGCTGGCCAGGCGACGTGCACCGGCCGGGAGTTCGAACGCCTCGCCATGCCAATGCAGTACCGGAATGCCCTGCAGGGCCTGCAGTGGCGAGCGTTGGCCGTCATCGGTGAGCAGCAGCGGCGCAAAGCCGATCTCCTTGCCGCCACTGGCGGCGACGTCGGCACCGAGTGCGCGCGCCATCAGCTGCGCGCCGAGGCAGATGCCCAGCGTGGGCCGTTGCTGCTGCAGCCGACGTTGCAACAACGCGATGCTGTCGTTGAGGAAAGGATAGCGATCAACATCGTTGACGCTGACCGGGCCGCCCAGCACGACCAGCAGGTCGGCGGTTTCGGCGGAGTCGAGCGCGTCGATACCGGCCTGCAGCACCTGCAGCTGCCAGCCCTGTGCCGACAGCAGTGGCTGCAGGGTGCCGAGGTCTTCAAAGGCGACGTGTTGCAGGACGACCGCGTGCTTCATGCGGGGGCTCCATTGCTGGGCCAGTAGAAACTGTCCGGGGTGGCGCGTGCGCCGAAGATGGCCTGCCCGACGCGGACCACGGTGGCACCTTCCTCGATCGCCACTTCGAAGTCCCCGGACATGCCCATCGACAACTGCGAAAGGTCGATGACGGGAGGTGCAGTGCGCTGCAGCTGGTCGCGCAGTTCGCGCAGGCGCACGAAGCAGGCACGCACGCGTTCGACCTCCGGGGTGAAGATGGCCAGCGTCATCAGGCCGCGTACGCGCAGGCGATCGAACGCTGGAAGCTGCTGCACAAAGGCCTCGACGGCAGCGGGTTCCAGGCCGTACTTGCTGGGTTCGGCGGAGGTGTTGACCTGCACGAACACATCCAGCGTGCGGTCTTCCAGCTGCAGGCGCTGCTGCAGTGCTTCGGCTACGCGCAGGCTGTCCAGCGCCTGGAACTCGCTGGCGAAGCGCGCCACGTAGCGCGCCTTGTTGGTCTGCAGATGCCCGATCACCGACCAGTGCACGCCAAGATCGGCCATCGTCTCGGCCTTGCGTTGCGCCTCCTGCACCTTGTTCTCGCCCAGCTCGCGGCAACCGGCGGCCACCGCCATGCGGATGCGGGCATCATCGACGGTCTTGCTGACCGGCAGCAGGCGCACGCTGGCCGGGTCACGGCCGACGCGGGCGCAAGCATCGGCGATGCGTTGGCGCACCGTGACCAGGTTGGCGGCGATCTGTTCAACGGACTGGGCGACGGGCCAGTCGGCAGCGGCAAGGGGCATGCGGGCACCTCCAATGCAGGGTGGCCAGGGTGGGATACACTGGCACAGGACAAGAGATATTTTGGCATAGGACAAAATGAAAATCACCGGGTACAGCGCCGAGTCGATCTTCGACAGCATCCGCGACGGCATCGGCAAGGGCCGCCTGCCGGCCGGTAGCGTGCTGCCGCCGGTGCGTGAACTGGCCGAGCAGCTGGGCGTGAACCGCAACACCGTGGCTGCTGCCTACAAGCGCCTGGATGCGGCGGGACTGGCCAGCACGGCGGGCCGCCGCGGCACGGTGGTGCGTGGCCTGCCGCCGCCGCTGGCGCGCGAGGGCAGCACCCCGGGGCTGGCGCTGCAGGACCTGGCCGGTGGCAACCCGGATCCGCGCCTGCTGCCGAACCTGCGCCTGACCCCGGCGGCGCCGCGGCTGTATGGCGTGGGTACGGTCGACACGAGGTTGCAGGCGCTGGCACGCGCCTCGCTGGATGCGGATTGCCCCGAGGGATATGCGCTGGAGCTGACCCATGGCGCCGTCGATGGCATCGAGCGCCTGCTGGCGGCGTGGCTGCTGCCGGGTGATCGCATCGCGGTGGAGGATCCATGCTTCCTCGGCAGCCTCAATGTGCTCAATGCGTCGGGTCATGCGCCGTTGCCGGTGGCGGTGGATGCCCAGGGCATGCAGGTCGAATCGCTGCGGCAGGCGCTGGAGGCTGGTGCACGTGCGGTGCTGCTCACCCCCCGGGCGCACAATCCGACCGGGGCCAGCCTGGATGCGAAGCGGGCGCGGGCGTTGCGGCAGTTGCTGGCGGGGTACCCGCAGGTAGCAGTGCTGATCGACGATCACTATGCGCTGCTCTCGCAGCAGGCCTATCACTCGGTACTGCCGCTGGATGGGCGGCGCTGGGCGCTGCTGCGTTCGTTGTCCAAACCGCTCGGCCCGGACCTGCGGCTGGCCTGGCTGGCCTGCGATGAAGAAACCGCGATGCGGTTGCGGCTGCGATTGGCATCCGGTATCGGCTGGGTCAGTCACCTGCTGCAGGACGCGGCAACCTCGGTGCTGGCGTCGTCAACGCAGCGGGCGAAGATCGCCTCGGCAGGCGAGCGTTACCAGCAGCGCCTGCAGTCGCTGCAGGAACTGCTGCGCGCGCGTGGCGTGCCGACGCCGCTGCCGATGGAGGGATTGAACCTGTGGCTGCCGTTGCCGGGCGACAGCCATCCGCAGGTGCTGGCGCTGGCCGCGCGCGGATGGCATGTGCGCGCTGGCGAGGTGTTCGCGGTGGCGGCGCCGGCACATGGCCTGCGCATCACCTGCGCGGCGCTGGGCGCGGCGCAACTGCGGCCGCTGGCTGACGACCTGGCGGCGGTGTGCGGTCTGTAGCGTCGAGCGATGCTCGACGTTGCTTCGCCTTTGTAGAGCCGAGCCATGCTCGGCTGCTGTTGGTAGAAGCAGTCGAGCATGGCTCGACGCTACAGAAGCAGATCAGGGCGCGGCGTTGGCGCCCGGGCGCACGTAGTAGGACTGGCCGCTGTCATCGACGAACATCAGTTCCGGCTTGCCCTGCCATGAGGTGAGCATGGCGCCGGTGTTGTTCTGGTGCTTGACCATCAGGCTGGCACCACGGTCCGGGTTGGCCACCACCTTGAACACTTCCGTGGTGCCATTGGCATCGTCCAGGGTCAGCACGGCTTCACCGCCGCGATCGCTGGTGCCATAGCCCCCGCGTTCGGAGCCATCCGGGCCGAGCAGGATCAGGCCGGACAGGGCGGTGGCGCGCGGCCCCTGGATACGGCCCCGGCTGAGGGGGTCGGGCACCGGCGCGCCTAGGATCACCCGGGGTTGGCCCGTGCCATCGTGGATGATCAGCCCGCGCGCTTCGATGATGCGCTGTGGCGATTGGCTGCGATGCAGGCTCCAGGCGGTCCAGCCGGAAACCAGCAGGGCGAGTGTGGAGACCACCAGCGTGGTCAGCAGCAGTGCGCGCGGCATCGTGTCGTCCTTCCTTGGATGCAGCGACGATAGCGGATGCGGGCGACCGATGGCCAGTTCATTGTGTGACGCTGTGTATCGTCAATGGAAATCGCGGCTGTGGCTGCGCAACCCCTGCAACAGTTCATCCAGGCAGTGCATGCGCTGCACGATGACATGCTGCACGCCATCGACGCGTTCCAGGCGGCCGTCGATCTGCATCAGCCGGGTATCGACCAGGACCCGGTGCTGGCGATCGGCCAGGTGCCGCCAGACCACGGCATTGACCATGCCGGTCTCGTCTTCAAGGGTGAGGAAGGTAACGCCACTGGCGGTCTGCGGGCGCTGGCGCATGCGGACCAGGCCGGCGATGCGCACGCGACGGCCATGGCCGTGGCCCGCAAGCTGCGCGGCATCCAGGCAGCCGCGGCTGCGCAGCTGCGTGCGCAGGAACGAGATCGGGTGGCGGCCGAGGGTGGTGCCGATGCTGCGGTAATCGGCCTGCATGTCCTCCCAGGCGCTGGGCAGGGGCAGCGGCACACGTGCTTCAGCGGTGGCGCGGGCCTGGTCGAACAGCGGCAGCCGGTTCTCCACGCCGGAGATATCCCAGCGTGCACGATGGCGATGGCCGCTGAGCCCGCGCAGCGCACCGGCATCGGCCAGCAGGCCCTGCTGGCGGCGATCCAGGGCGGTGCGCTGGCACAGGTCGCCCACATCGTCGAACGGGCGCCGTGCACGTTCGCGCATGATGGCCTGTACAGCCGCTTCATTGCAGCCGTCGACGAGGCGCAGGCCGAGCCGGATCGCGGCCGCGCCCCTGCTGAAATCCAGCGTGCAGTCCCAGTCGCTGTGGCGCACGTCCACGGGAAGCACGCGGATGCCATGCCGGCGCGCGTCCTGCAGCAGCTGGTCGGGGCTGTAGAAACCCAGTGGCTGGCTGTTGATCAGGCTGGCGGTGAACGCGGCCGGATGGTGGCATTTCAGCCAGCAGCTGTTATAGGTCAGCAGGGCGAAGCTGGCGGCGTGGCTTTCCGGGAAACCGTAATCACCGAACCCCTTGATCTGCTCGAACAGGTGCTCACCGTATTCGCGGCTGAAGCCGTTTTTCAACATGCCTGCCAGCAGTTTTTCACGATGCGGTTCCAAGCCGCCACGGCGTTTCCAGGCCGCCATCGAACGGCGCAGGGCATCGGCCTGGCCAGGCGTGTAACCGGCTGCTTCGACCGCCAGCTGCATCACCTGTTCCTGGAACAATGGCACGCCCAGCGTGCGTGCGAACACGCGTTCCAGCTGCGGTGGGTAGAGCGGGTTGTCCGGGTCGTTCAACGCGTCCGGTCCCTGTTCGCGCAGGATCCGGCGCCGCTCCAGATAGGGGTGCACCATGTCGCCCTGGATCGGGCCAGGGCGCACGATTGCCACCTCGATCACCAGGTCATAGAACGTGCGTGGCTGCATGCGCGGCAGCATCGCCATCTGTGCGCGCGATTCGATCTGGAACACGCCGATGGTGTCGGCGGCGCAGATCATGTCGAAGGTCTTTGCATCCTTGGGCGGGATCGCATCCATGCGTCCTTCATGCAGGCCATGCTGTTTCAGCATGGCCAGGCACTTGCGGATGGCGGTAAGCATGCCCAGCGCCAGGCAGTCGACCTTCATCAGGCCGGTGGCGTCGAGGTCGTCCTTGTCCCATTGGATGACGGTGCGGTCGGCCATCGCCGCGTTTTCCACCGGCACCAGGGTCGACAGGGGATGTTCGGAAATCACGAAACCGCCGGGGTGCTGCGACAGGTGGCGCGGGAAGTCGATCAACTCGGCGGTCAGCGCCAGCAGGCGTCGCATCAAGGGCGTGTCCGGATCGAAACCGCGCTCGCGCAGGGTTTCCGGCAATGGGATGTTGCCGCCCCAGTGGTCCATCGCCGCGCCCAGTTCGTTGACCTGGTCCATCGGCAGGCCAAGTGCACGCGCCACGTCGCGGATCGCGCTGCGGCCACGGTAGCTGATTGCCACCGCGGTCAGTGCGGCGCGCTCGCGGCCATAGCGCTTGAACACGTACTGCAGCACTTCCTCGCGGCGCTCGTGCTCGAAATCGATGTCGATATCCGGTGGCTCGTCGCGCTCGGCGGAGATGAAGCGCTCGAACAGCAGGTTGCTGCGTGCCGGGTCGATCTCGGTCACGCCCAGCACGAAGCACACCGCGGAGTTGGCCGCCGAGCCGCGGCCCTGGCAGAGGATGTCCTGGCTGCGCGCGAAGCGCACGATGTCCTGCACGGTGAGGAAGTACGAGGCGTAGTTCTTCTGCTTGATCAACGCCAGTTCGTGTTCGATCTGCTCGCGTTGTTTCGGTTCGATGCCGCCTTTCCAGCGCCAGGGGATGCCACGCTCGACCAGCACGCGCAGCCAGCTGTCCGGGTCATGCCCCTCGGGCACCAGCTCGCGTGGGTAGGTGTACTGCAGCTGTTCCAGGGTGAAGTGGCAGCGCTCGGCGATGCGCAGGGTCTCGGCCAGCAATTCGGGCGGATACAGTTGGGCCAGCGCGGTGCGCGGACGCAGATGGCGCTCGCCGTTGGGGAACAGGCGCCAGCCAGCCTCGGCCACGCTGCAGCGGTGGCGGATCGCGGTCAGGGTGTCCTGCAGGGCGCGGCGGCGGCGCACGTGCATGTGCACGTCGCCACTGGCGACCAGCGGCAGGCGGTGGCGTTGGCCGAAGGCCTGCAGCTGCTGCAGGCGGCGTGCGTCGTCGTGTTCGTGGTGCAGCTCCACCGCCAACCACAGCCGATCATTGAAGCCGGCGCGCAGTAGTTCCAGGTCGGTGGCGGCCGGTTGCCGGTCCAGCCACAGGCACAGCAGGCCGTCGGGCAGGCCGAGCAGATCCTCGCGCAGGCAGCGGTACTCGCCCTTGGCTGCGCGCCGCCGGCAGGTGGTGATCAACTGGCAGAGCCCGGCATAGGCGGCCTGGTCGGTGCACAGCAGGGCCAGCTTCGGGCCGTCCTCGACCTGGAATTCGGCGCCGACGATCAGCGCCACGCCATGCGCCTTCGCCGCCTGCCAGGCGCGCACGATGCCGGCCAGCGAGCATTCGTCGGTGATCGCCAGTGCCCGGTAACCCTGGCCAGCGGCGCGCGCGAACAGTTCTTCGGCGATCGAAGCACCGCGCTGGAAACTGAAGGCCGACAGGCAGTGCAGTTCGGCGTAGCCGGGCAGTTCGCTGTGCATGGCGGCTCAGCCGAACCAGCCGTGCAGCATCCACGGCGCATGCGGATCGTTGCGCTCACGGAAGGCCCAGCCGCGCTGGCCGTGTGCGGTTTCCACCACGTAGTAGTCGCGGCGTGCGTCGGCCTGGTCCCACCAGCCCGATTCGATCCGCTCCGGCCCGGCGACGATGCGCAGGCGCGGGTCACGCAACGGTTGTGGGGTGTCCAGCAACCAGCCGGGGCGCAGTGGCCAGTACGACGGGGGCTTGGCCGGTGGCTGGGTGCCACTGGCGCGTTCGGGGCGATGGTCGGCCTGCACCGCCAGCGGCTGCACGGCGTCATCACCCAGCCGCGCACGCAGGCGCTCGCGCAGCTGGTTCCAGGGCATCGCCTGCGCCGGCCGGGTATCGAACAGGTCGCGCGCGGCGGGCACGAACGGTGGCAGCTGCTCGGCCTGCAGGCGCAGTGCGCGGCTGCCGGCCGGCAGGGCGAACGCTTCCATGCGGTTGCGTGCGATCTCGAACAGCAGCGCAGGATCGCGTTCGGGGGCCAGCAGGCCGATGGTCAGCACGCTGGCCGGCAGCAGGTCGTGCTCGAAATGCAGGTCGAAGCGCTGCACGCCGCCATCGCGCGAACACAGGAAGGCGGCCAGGTCCAGCAGCAGGCGGCGCAGCGGGAACAGCAGGGCCTGGCTGGATTCGATCTCGTATTCGAATTCGATGCGCGCATCGAAACGGTCCGGTGGCTGGTAGTAGCGCAGCGGCGCGGTGGGCAGGCCGCGCAGTGCATCCAGCTGCTGCAGTACCTCCGGTGCGAAGCGCCGGGCCAGGCTGTCACGCGGCAGCTCGAGCACCGCACCCAGCGTGCGCAGGCCGGAACGGCCGAGCACGGTCACCGCGTCGCTGGGCAGGCCGCAGCGCGGCAAGGGTAGCTGCGCCAGTGCCGCTGGCAGCTGCTGCGCATCGATGCCGAGGCCGTCGTGGACGTTGGCCAGCACGCGCGCGGCATGCGCCGTGGGCGCGGCCACCAGGCGGTGGCGGAAACCGAGTTCATGCAGTTCGTTGCGCAGGCGCTTTTCGATCGTCAGCCAGTCACCGAACAGGGCACGGCTGGCGCCGATCTCCAGCACCAGTGCATGCGGGAAATCGAGGCTGACCTGCGAGCTGTAGGCGTAGGCCCAGCTGGCCAGCAGCTGCCGGGTGTGCTGTTCCGCGTCAGGGTCGTAGTCGTGCAGGTGCATGTCCTGCACCAGCACCTGCGCGGCCGACAGCAGCATGCCCGGGCGCAGCCCTGCTGCGCGCGCGGCCGGGCTGACCGCACGCAGCACGCGGCGCTGCGCTGGGCCCTGCAGCAGCACCAGTGGCCGCTGGGGGTCCGGCTGCAGGCGCAGCACGCTGTCCAGCGCCAGCTGCGGCAACAACAGGCAGGCCCAGTGCATGGCGCGGCCTCAGTGGGTGATGGCCAGTGGCAACGGCTGCGCGGGTGGCAGGCCGCCACGGCACTTCAGCACCCTTACCTGGCCGTGGTCGAGCTGCAGGCGCAGGCTGGCCGGGGAGGGGTTGCGCGCTGCCTGCGCCTCGCGGAACACGAAGCCCAGGCACTGGCCGCTGTCGGCGGCGACCTGCAGCCGGCGCAGGGCGCGATCGTCGGCCTGGTGCGGCCAGCACAGCACCGCCGCGCAGGCCGCAGAGCGCAGGCATTGTTCGGCCGCCCACAGCGCCTGCTTCGGCGCAGCGTGGATGATCTGCAGCTGGGCCAGATCCAGCCCGGCCGCGGCCCAGGCCGGGGCATGCGGGCGATAGGGTGGGGCGACCAGCACGATCGGGCGGTCGCGCTGGCTCAGCCTGGCCAGCGCCGGCCAGACCAGGGCCAGTTCGCCAACGCCCGGCGCCGCCTGCAGCACCTCGCACAGCCCGCTGGCCGGCCAGCCGCCGCCGGGCAGGCGTGCGTCCAGCGCCGGGTGGCCGCTGGCCAGGTGGTCGCTGGCCGGCCCCTGGCGGGCCGGGCCGCGCCACAACTGGCGGCCGTCCAGCAGCCGGTCGAGGGCGACGACGGCGCCCATCAGCCGGTCCTCCAAGGGAGGCGCCGGGTGGGCTGGAAGCGGCAGGAATGGGCGGAAACGACAGGCATGGAGCGAGTATCGGCGGGCTGGTATCAGGGGCTGAGACCAGACATGCTACTCGCCTTGTGAGTATAATTACTAATGAAATTGGCGGGCCGGGTTTCAGGTTGCTGAAGTGGGAAAGGAGTGCCGAGCCAGGTCGGCACCCACAGGGCCCGGTTACGGGCGGACCGGCAGCGCGACCGGGCGCAGCGGCGCGGCATCGCCGCCGCGGATCTTCAGCGGGCCGCCGATGAAGGCGAACTCGTAGACCTTGTCGCGGGCCAGTTCATCCAGCGCCACCAGTTCGATGATCGGCGCGCCCTGCTGGGCCAGCAGGTAGGTGTGCAGCGGCACGTAGTCGTCGGCCACCTCCGAGGGGAAGGTCTCGAAGCTCAGGTTGTCGGCGCCGACGATCATCGCGCCGCTGTCCTCAACCAGGAAGCGCGCCGCGTCCAGGCCCATGCCCGGCGGGTTGGCCATGTAGGCCTTGGGCTGTTCGAACAGGCGCATGCGGCCGGTACGGATCAGCACCACATCGCCCTGCTGCAGCTTCACCCGCTGGCGTGCCAGCGCATCCTTCAGGTCCTGGCGGGTGACGCGGTAGCTGTCCGGCAGCATGTCCACGCCCTTGGCGGCGGCCACGTCGATCAGTACGCCACGCGCGATCAGCGGCGGGAATTTCTCGATGCCGGTGACATTCCAGCCACGATCGCCGAGATGCTTGTCGGCCTCGAAGCCGTTCCAGATCTTTCCGTGGATGCCAAAGTGGTTCAGCGCATCGATGTGGGTGCCGGTGTGGCTGTACATCGAGAACGCGGTGCCGGTGTAGCTGCGGGTGAGGTTCATGCTCTCGCCCACGCCCATCGGATCATCCATCACCGTGCCGCGCGGGGTGTGGGTCATCCAGAACTGGTAGTGCGGGTCGCCGGCGTCCTGCCAGCTGGGCATGCCGACGTAGTAGTCGGTGGCCAGGTCATAGGCCTTGCCGCCGCTGACCCGCGACAGGATCGCCGCACGCGAGGCTTCGGTGATCAGGTTGAGCCGGCCGATCTCGTCCTTCGGCCCCCAGGGGCTGGTGCCGACCTGCTGGCCGGAGGGAACGCGTTCGTGCGCGGACACGGTGGTGGACGCCGCGGTGCCGGCCAGCAGCAGGGCCAGCGCGCTGGCCAGGATACGTGGGGTCATGGGGGAATCTCCTTGCAGGGTGGGGAGGGTGCGGCTCAGGCCGCGACCAGGGGCGCCAGGGCCTGGCGCAGTTGCGGCAGCGGCAGGGTCTGCAGGCGCAGGCCGTTGCCGCCGATCACGGTGGGAATGGAGCGGATGCCGAGGGCAGCGGCGTCGGCACGATCGGCCTGCACGCGCTGGCGTACTGCGTCGCTGCGCATGTGGTCAGCGAAGGCACCACGGGGATGGCCCAGTGATTCGGCGATATCCAGCAGCACTTCGGCGTCGCCGATGTTGCGGTGCTGGTGCAGGTGCGCCCATTGCACCGCGTCGAACATTGCGCCATGGGCATCATTGCCGCCGATCAACCCTGCGGCCTGGCAGGCCAGTGCGCCGAGCCAGCCGGAGGGATATTCGAAGTCCTGTGCGCGCATGCCTTCGATATCGATGCGCGCGCTGTCTTCATGCGCGGCGCAGTCGGTCCAGTGGCGCAGGATGATCGCCTTGGCGCGCTCCATCGAGCCGAACACCTCGACCATCTGCGCGCGCGAGTCCTGCAGCACGAAGCTGCGATGGCGCACCTGGATGCCGAGTTCGGCCGAGACCTGCTGCAGGCGCGGGGCCAGCACGAAGCACCAGCCGCAGACCACGTCGTGGAAGAAGTCGACCACCGGCGCGGCGGTGGCGGGGGAAGGAACGGGAGACATCTGCCTGCCATCGGTGAGAGGGGAGGCGGCAGATTAGGCAGCGCGGCGGGGCCGAAACAGCGCGCCGTGGGCAGCTCAGTTTTCGCTGGCGGTTACGAATCCAGGCCGGCGCAGCGGGGCAGCTCGGCGTGCAGGAAATCGATGAAGGCACGCACCTTGGGTTGCAGGTGGCGCGACGTGGGATAGACCGCATGCACGAAGCGTGGCGGATAGCGGTGGTCGGGCAGCACCTGTTGGAGTTCGCCACGGGTCAGCGCTGGTGCCGCCAGGAACGAGGGCAGGGCGCCGATGCCCATGCCGGCCACCAGCAGGTCGCGCAGCAGCAGGCTGTTGTTGACGGTGACGCGTGCCGGCAGGGTGATGGTCACCTGCCCATCCGGGCCGAGCAGCGGCCAGCTGCCGGGGGAGTCGGACAGGCTGTAGGCCAGCACACTGTGCACCTGCAGATCGTCCACCGACTGCGGTGCTGGACGCTGCCGCAGGTAGGACGGGGCAGCGCACAGCACCTGTTGCAGCGAGGCAAGCCGGCGCGCCACCAGTCGCGAGTCGTCCAGCTCGGCACGCAGCCGCAACGACACATCGAAACCCTCACCGACCGCATCAAGCAGGCGATCTTCCATCACCAGGTCCAGCGACAGCTGTGGATGCTGTTGCAGGAAGCGTGGCAGCAGCGGCGACAGCGTGCTCAGTGCGAACGACTGCGGTGCATTGACACGCAGGCGCCCGGCCACCTCGCCACGCTGTTCGGCGATGCCACGTTCCAATGCGTCCAATTCGTCGAGCAGGCGGCAGCATTCGCGGTAATAGGCGTGGCCGGTCTCGGTCAGGCTCATGCGCCGCGTGGTCCGCTGCAGCAGCACCACGCCCAGGTGCGTTTCCAGCGCGCGCAACTGCTTGCTCAGCCCGGCCGGCGACATGCCCAGGTCTTCGGCAGCGCGGGCCAGCCCGCCGCGTTCGACGATGCGGCGGAAGGCGCGCATCAGGTTGAAGGAATCCATGCCGGTACCGGGCGCGATGAGGGCGCCATTGTAGATCCACGCCATCCGTGGGTGGGGGAAACGCGGTGTCGGCCAAAGGGGGGATATCCACCGAGGCGGGGCGGGTTGCGCCGTTTGTTCAAGCCCGCAACCGTCGTGCCGCGCCAGCATGCAGGCCCCTCATGTTCCGGGTTGCCCATGAAACACTGGATCCTCCGCCTGTATGCCCCGTTGTTCCTGCTCGGTTTCGTTGCCGCCGCCGTCGTCTGGGTCGGCCACCTCCATGGCGATCCGCTATGGCTGCTGGCCTTGCTGGCGGTCGCCATCGCGGTTTCGTTCGCTGCCGAACGTGCCTGGCCGTATGACCCCGCGTTCAACCACGACCACGGCGACAGTCTGCGTGACACCCTGCATGCACTGGTCAACGAAAGCCTGAACCTGCTGTCGATCGCTGCGGTGCCGCTGCTGGCAGCGCTCCTTCCGTGGCAGCTGTGGCCGCTGCAGTGGCCGTTCGTTCTGCAGGTACTGCTGGCCATCGTCTGCGCCGACCTTGGCATTACCCTGGTGCACTACGCCAGCCATCGCATCGGCTGGCTGTGGCGGTTGCACGCGGTGCATCACAGCGTCACCCGCATGTACGGCTTCAACGGCTTGATGAAGCATCCGCTGCACCAGGCGGCCGAAGCAGTGGGCGGCGTACTGCCGCTGCTGCTGTTGGGCCTGCCGATGCCGGTGGCTGCGGTGCTGGCCTTCGCCATTGCCATCCAGCTGCTGCTGCAGCACTCCAACGTGGACATGCGCCCGGGCCTGCTGGGCCGGGTGATGGCGTGGGCACCGCTGCACCGCTTCCACCACATGCGTTACGGCACCGCTGGCGACGTCAACTTCGGCCTGTTCCTGACCGTCTGGGATCACCTGCTGGGAACCGCCTTCGATGCGCCGGGCTATCGGCTGCAGCAGCGCGACCTCGGCATCGGCAGCCAACCGGACTATCCGCGCGATTATCCGGGACAGCTGCTGGCGCCGTTCCGCGAACTGCCGCACGGCGAGGTGCCGGAGCTGCCGGAAGGTCTGCGCAGGCGCGGATGATGGGCCGTGTCAGGCCGCGTGAAGCTGCAGGCCCTGCAGCTGCGCGGCACCGATACCGAACATGCGGCGCAGGCTGCGCGACAGATGGGCCAGATCGGCGAATCCAGCGGCATGCGCACTGTCGGTCAGGGTGTGCCCGCGCAGATGATGCATGAGTGCGCGGCGCAGCCGCTGCCACAGCACCCAGCCGCGCAGGGTCACCGCCAGATCAGACTGGAAACGCCGGTGCAGCTGGCTGGCCGAGAGGTGCGCGGCTTCGGCAATGTCGGCAGCCGGCACCGGGCCGGGCAGGTGCTGGGCAATACGGGCCAACGCCGCCTGCACGCGGCGGTCCAGCGGCTGTGGGCGGCTCAACCGTGGCAGCCAGCCGTGCAGTTCCAGCGCGTTGCCCGGCAGTGCGTGCAGGTATTGCTGGATCTGTGCGGGATTGGCATGCGTCGGCTCAAGGAACACCGTGCAGCCTGCTTCTGGCGCTAACAGGATCGCGTGCGGCTGGAATGATGGCAGCCACAGTCGCTGGCCTTGCTGCTGCACGCCATCGACCTCGACCTGCCAGGCTGCGCCGTCGCTGAGCAGCAGTTGATGGGCGTAGTGCGCGTGCGCGGCGCTGTCACCGGCATGACCCTGCAGCACGGCCACGTGAGCATCCAGCAGCAACGTGCCATTCCAGGGCAGGGTGGGGGAGGACATTGAGGGATTGTAGATCCACGCCATGCGTGGATGAATCTCCATCGAAATCAAATATTTCGACAATGAAACGAAGAGCATCCACGCATGGCGTGGATCTACCGCAGGTTGCGAGAAATTGTTGAAGGCGGGGTGGGTCCGTTGGCGGGGGCGTGAGCGCCATGGATGGCGCGACCGAGCCTCCAGGGACGGATTCACGGCGTCCCCCGCCAACGGACCCACCCCGCCTACCCACAGGAGCCCCGCTGTTGCTTTGGCCGTTGCCTCTGCGGGTGCCGGGCGCAGCCCGGCCGTCCCCTCACCGCCCGTGCGGATCCGGCCGGTGATGCACGTATTCAACCACGGTGCCATCGGGATGCACCGCATTGAACGCCGCCCCGGTCGGGACTACCTGCAGCGGGAAGATGATCTCGGCGCCGGCGGCGACCAGTTTGTCGTGATAGGGCCGAACATCATCGACCAGCAGTGTCCCCGTGGTCGAAGTGAACGGGGCCAGTGCCGCCTGGCTGCCTTCGATCAGCAGGAAGGCGCCGACCATCGCCAGGCGCAGCCCGGCTTCCGGGAACGGGAACCCCGCATCGGCTACCACGCCCTGCAACTGCTCGTAGAACGCCACGCTGCGCTCCAGCTCGCCCGGGGCCACGAACACCCGGATCAGCACGCGCGGTGCGCGCTGGCTGGAGGTGTCACATCGGTCGCGCCAGAGATGATCGAAGTCGCGATGTACGGTCATGGGCTCGATTCGTGGCCAGGGATCTCCATTATCAGCAGCCTCGCGCGGCGCGCTGATGACCGCCAGTGATGGCCTGATAACCATTGGCCGGGTTGCCCCTGTGACTTAGGTCCTGTTGACAGGTGTGAACGCCCTCGCACAATCTTCACAGGATTGGGTCGCCCTGCGCGGCCCGGGCAGGCAGGTTGTCACGCCGGGAGGAGGGTCCCGCGCGCAGACCGGCCCGTCCATCGGCCTGCGGGGCGTTGCCTGGCAACCCCTGCGCGGCATGAACGCTGCACCCTTCGGCGGCACTTTCCCTGGACCGATTGCCTTGGCAACGGAATTACGCCTGCCGATGAAAACGTTTACAAAACCGCTTGCACTGTCTCTGGCCCTGTCTGCCGCACTGGCCGCTCCGGCCTGGGCCGACCCGGCCGCGTTCACTGTGCTGACCCTGGAACAGGCGCCCCACGCCGAGGCGATGCCGGCGCTGGCCGCGCAACTGAAGAGCCTGAAGGTGGACGCGGTGAGCGTGCGCCAGGTGCAGCGCGGCATCGGCCAGGTCGATCCGCTGCAGGTGCTGGCCGATGGCCTGGGCTACGAGTACCGCTTCATTGCCGCCGGCAAGGACGATGGCCAGACCCAGCGCGGCCAGGCTGTTCTGACCCGGCTGCCGATCGCCGCTGAATCCGGCCCCGACCAGCCGGGCCTGAACTACCTGCGCCTGGACGATGGCCGCCACACTGTGGCGGTCTATACCGATGCCGGTGCAGGTGCGGCGCAGCTGCCGGCGCTGGTCACCCGTTCGCGGCTGGGTGCACCGGCGGTGCTGCTCGGCGCGGTGGCCGGTGAATCGGCCAAGGCCGCAGGCTTCGATCCGGCGCGTGTGGCGCTGGAAGCCGATGCCAGCTATTTCAGCGACGGCTTCCAGGCCGCCAGCAGCGCGCCGTTCAAGGTGGAAGGCAGCACGCTGCGTGCCACCCTGCTGACCCTGGCCTATGCCGCCGACAAGCACGGCGACACGCCGTGGATGGACACCACGCTCAACGCCGATGCGCGCGCTGCGCTGCTGCTGAAGGCGATGACCGAGGATGAGAAGTTCCAGATGCTGCACAGCTACTTCGGGCTGGGCAAGGACGGCGGCCCACTGCCGGAAGGTGCGGTCGGTTCGGCCGGCTTCGTGCCGGGCGTACCGCGGCTGGGCATCCCGTCGCAGCAGTCGGCCGATGCCGGTGTCGGCGTGACCAATCCGGGGGGCATCCGCCCGGGCGACTTCGCCACGGCGATGCCATCGGGCCCGTCCACCGCATCGAGCTGGAACCGCGAAGTTGCCTTCGCCGGTGGCGCCACGATGGGCCGCGAGGCGTGGCAGCAGCGCTTCAATATCCTGCTGTCGGGCAGCGTCAACCTGCAGCGTGACCCGCGCAACGGCCGCAACTTCGAGTACGCCGGCGAAGACCCGCTGCTGGCCGGCTCGATGGTTGGCGCGCTGATCCAGGGCGTGCAGAGCCAGCACGTGATCTCCTCGATGAAGCACTTCGCGCTGAACGACATGGAGACCCGTCGCAACTTCCACGACGTGCGCATCGGCGAACAGGCCATGCACGAGTCGGACCTGTTGGCCTTCGAGATCGCGCTGGATGCCGGTCGCCCGGGCGTGGCGATGTGCTCGTACAACAAGATCAACGGCACCTACGGCTGCGAGAACGGCTACCTGATGAACCAGGTGCTGAAGCAGGAATGGAAGTTCCCCGGTTTCGTGATGTCCGACTGGGGTGGCGTGCACAGTGGCTCGAAGGCTGCGCTGGCCGGCCTGGACCAGCAGTCGGCCGGTGAGGTGTTCGACGCGGCGGTGTTCTTCGATGAACCGCTGCGCCTGGCCGTGCATGGCGGCGTGGTGCCGCAGGCGCGCCTGAACGACATGGTGGCGCGCATCCTGCGCACGATGTTCCTGCATGGCAACTTCGACAACCCGCCGCAGCACCAGAAGGTGGATGCCGAGGCCGGCTTCGCCGTTGCCCAGCGCACGGTGGAGGAGGGCAGCGTGCTGCTGCGCAATGAGGGCAACCTGTTGCCGCTGGCCGACAGCGTGAAGCGCATCGTCATCATCGGCGGCCATGCCGACAAGGGCGTGATCGGTGGCGGTGGTTCATCGATGGTGGGCGTGACCGCCAAGGGCACCAACGCGGTGCCCGGCGTGATGCCGACCACCTGGCCGGGCCCGGTGATCTTCCATCCGTCCTCGCCGCTGGAATCGCTGCGTGCGGCGCGCCCGGACACGACTATCACGTATGTGGATGGCACCAACGCCGCTGCTGCGGCCAAGGCGGCCGCGCAGGCGGATGTGGCCATCGTGTTTGCCACGCAGTGGGCTGCCGAATCGGTGGACCTGCCGGACATGCAGCTGCCGGACAACCAGGATGCCCTGATCTCGGCAGTGGCCAAGGCCAACCCGAAGACCGTGCTGGTGCTGGAAACCAACGGCCCGGTGCGCACACCGTGGCTGGCGCAGGTGCCGGCGATGCTGCAGGCCTGGTACCCGGGCATCCGCGGTGGCGAAGGCATTGCCGCACTGCTGACCGGCCAGGTCAATCCGTCCGGTCGCCTGCCGGTGACCTGGGTGACGGACGAATCGCAGCTGCCGCGCCCGCACATCGACGGCCTCGGCTTCAAGCCGGCCAAGCCGTTCGGTGATGTGTTCGATTTCGATATCGAAGGTGCCAACGTCGGCTACAAGTGGATGGCGGCCAAGGGCCTGACCCCGACCTTCGCCTTTGGCCATGGCCTGTCCTACACCTCGTTCGCCTATGACAACCTGAAGGTGAGCGTGGAAGGTTCGCGCCTGGTCGCCAGCGTCGACATCCGCAACACCGGCAAGCGCGCCGGTGCCGACGTGGCCCAGCTGTACCTGAAGCTGCCGGCCGGCAGCACCACGCCGATCCGCCTGATCGGCTATGACAAGGTGACCCTGCAGCCGGGCGAACAGCGCCGCATCCGCATCGAAGCCGAGCCGAAGACGCTGGCCCACTACGATGCACAGGCGCGCCAGTGGAAGATCGACGGTGGCACCTACCAGGTGCAGCTGTCGCGCAACGCCGCCGAACCGCTGCAGACGGTGGACGTGCAGCTGGTGGAGCAGGTGCTGCGCTGAGGCTTGAAGGCACGGCCCGCAAGGGCCGTGCCTGAAAAAAGGGGACGGAGGGGATTAAGTCGTTTATGCATAAACGACTTAATCCCCTCCGTCCCCTTTTCATATGGCGAACCACCCGCGCAGGAAATCGATCAGCTGCCGCACCTTCGGCGAGGGCTGCGTGCTGTGCGGGTAGACCGCGTACACGCTCTGCTGCGGGAAGCGGTGCTGGCGCAGCACCGGGCGCAGGCGGTCCTGGGCCAGGTCGTCCTCGATCAGCCAGCGTGGCAGCACAGTGACCCCGGCGCCGGCCACGGCGAAGGCGCGCAGGCTGCTGGCACCATCCACGCGCACCACTGCATTGCCCGGGTTGGTGGCAAACAAGGCATCGCTGCCGTCGGGCGCGACCACCGGCACGTCGGCCAGGCGCGGGTAACCCAGGCGGGGCAGGGTGCCCAGTTGCACGGGGTCGTTGGCCGCATCGGCAGAGGGCAGGCGTGCCAGCAGGGACGGAGCCGCCACCGCGCACAGCGGGTGCCGTTCCAGTTCACTGGCATGCAGGTCCGAATCGGGCAGACGGCCGAGACGGATCGCCAGGTCGAAGCGCTCGGGAATCAGGTCTGCCGGCGCGGGAGACGTGGACAGGTGCAGCTGCAGGGCCGGATGCCGCGCACGGAAGGCTTCCAGTGCGGGAATCAGGCGAAGCTGCGCGTACTCCGGGGTGGTGGTCAGGCGCAGCACACCCTGCAGCTGGTGCTGGTCGCGCCGCGCGGCATCGATTGCCGCCTGCGCGGCATCCAGCGCCTGTACGCAGTGCTGCAGGAACTGTTCGCCAGCGTCGGTCAGGGCCAGGTGGCGGGTACTGCGCAGCAGCAGGGTCACGCCCAGCTCCTGCTCCAGCCGTTTCAGGTTGAAGCTGACCACCGCACGGCTCAGGCCGAGCCGATCGGCCGCTGCGGTCAGGCTGCCGGCCTCGACCACGGCACGGAAGATATCGAAGCGATCGAGGCTGACCATGGCGATTCATTGTCAAAACAGATTTGACAGTGTTGCAGGTGTTGTCGTGTTTTTCCAACAAAGCCCGGACGGCATGCTGGACGCTTCCTTGCTGGAGCGCCGCCGATGCCGTCCCCCCGCCTGCGCCATGAGGCGATCTTCCTGCTGGTGTTCGCCCTGGATCTGGTCAACATGTTCATCGCCACGGTGGCCTATCCGGCACTGGCAGCGGAACTGCACGCTGATGTCGGTACCCTGGCCTGGGTGGGCACCGCCTACATGCTGGGCCTGAGCGTGGTGATTCCGCTGGCGCCCTGGTTGGCCGCGCGCTGTGGTGAGCGTCGCCTGCTGCTGGTGGCGTTGCTGTTGTTCGCGGTTGCCGCTGTGCTGGCCGGCGCCGCACCGGGTATCGGCTGGCTGCTGGGCTGGCGCCTGCTGCAGGGGCTGGCCGGTGGCCTGCTGATTCCGGTGGCACAGGCGGCAGCGTATCGACAGTGCACGCCGGACCAGCGTGGCGCGCTGACCCGCCGCATCCTGCTGGTGGCGCTGCTGGTGCCCGCACTGGCGCCGGCGCTGGGCGGGTTGCTGGTGCAGTGGTTGTCCTGGCGCGGCGTGCTTTGGGCCAGCCTGCCGTTGGCGGTGGTGGCGATCAGCCTGGTGCTGGCCTGGATGCCGGCCGATGGCGCGCGCAGTGCGCCGCGCCTGCAGGCCTATGCGCTGTCCACCGCGATGCTGGCGCTGGGCGCGCTGCTGCTGGCGTTGACCTGGCTGGGTGAACCCGGCCATCGGGCCGCCGGTGCCGTACTGCTGTTGATCGCAATGCTGTTGGCGGCGGCCCACCTGCGGCATGCACGGCAGCAGGCGCAGCCCCTGCTGCGCTGGTCGCTGCTGTCCCATCGGGGCCTGCGCCTGGCGATGCTGGTCTATCTGGCAGTGCCCGGTGTGTTCATCGGCAGCCAGCTGGTCAGTACCCTGCAGCTGCACCAGGCCGGTTACAGCGCGGCACGCATCGGCGCGTTGATGCTGCCCTGGGCGCTGGCCTCGGCCATTGCGATCACGGCCAGCAAGCGCCTGCTGGCGCGCTTCGGCCCGGCCACGGTACTGCGTACGGGCATGCTCCTGCAGGCCAGCGGCCTGCTGTTGATGGCGCTGCTGCCGCAGCCGGCCTTCGCGTTGGCCGGGCTGCTGTTCGCGCTGATGGGCGCCGGCGGCAGCCTGTGCAGCAGCACCGCGCAGACGCTGGCCTTCCATGGGGTCGAGGGCGAAGCATTGGGCGATGCCAGCGCACTCTGGAACCTCAACCGCCAGCTCAGCTTCTGCCTGGGCACCGCGGCCATCGCGCTGCTGCTGGCATTGGCCATGCAATGGTTGCCGGCCCACGCCACCGGCATGGCGCTGGGTCTGGCCGCGGTACTGACCCTGCTGCCGATGGCGCTGCTGCGCCGGCCGCAGTTGCTCACCCTTTCGCAACCGGAGAACATCTGATGGATACCACCGCAGAACATGAAATCCACCACCTGCACGACAAGCTGCAGGCCTGGTTCCGTGCCGATGTCGGCGCCGATGCGCTGGAGGATCTGATGGCGCACTTCAGCGCGGACTTCAGCATGGTCGGCATCGCGGGTCGCCGATTGGATCGGCAAGCCGTGCAGGCGTTGTTCGCGGGCGGTCACGGGGCGCGCCCCGGGCTGCGGATTTCCATCGACGCCGTGCACGCGGTGGAAGCGCCTTCACCGCTGGCGGTGCTGCGCTATCGCGAAGGGCATTCGCTCGATGGCGGCACGCCTGCATGGCGGGAGTCACTGGCGGTGCTGCGGCAGGAAACCGGGCGCTGGCGCTGGCTGGCCCTGCATGAAGTGCCGGTAGCCTGACCGGTAGTGCCGGCTGCTGGCCGGCAACCGCGTAACGCGCCGCAGGATCATGAAGTTGCCGGCCAGCGCAGCGGCAACGCAGGCACATGTGCCATCAGTCCTGCCTGCATCCACCGCAGAATGCAAAGCCCGCACACACTTCATGGCTCGAGGCAGGAGTAGGCTTGGAGCTTTCCTGCCGGGAGGGGTTGTCCATGCGTGTGCGTGCCGTCGCTGTAGCCATTGCCCTTTGCCTGTCCAGCGCCGTGCTGGCCGCCGATACCCCGCCGATGACCCCGGACATCAGCGGCAAGCCCTTCGTTGCCCCCGATGTCGGTCGTGACTACGACAAGCGCGTGGTGATGGTGCCGATGCGTGATGGCACCAAGCTGTATACGGTGATCGTGGTGCCCAAGGGTGCCCGCAATGCCCCGATCCTGCTGACCCGCACCCCCTACGACGCTGCTGGCCGTGCCAACCGCAGTGACTCGCCGCGCATGCGCGACCTGCTGCCACAGGGCGACGAGGTGTTCGTCGACGGCGGCTACATCCGCGTGTTCCAGGACATCCGTGGCAAGTACGGCTCCGAAGGCGATTACGTGATGACCCGGCCGCTGCGCGGGCCGTTGAACAACACCAGGGTGGATCACTCCACCGACGCCTGGGACACCATCGACTGGCTGGTGAAGAACGTGCCGGAGAGTAACGGCAAGGTCGGCATGCTCGGCTCGTCGTACGAGGGTTTCACCGTGGTGATGGCGCTGACCGACCCGCACCCGGCACTGAAGGTGGCCGCGCCGCAGAGCCCGATGGTCGATGGCTGGATGGGTGACGACTGGCTCAACTACGGTGCGTTCCGCCAGGTCAACTTCAACTATTTCGCAATGCAGACCGAGAAGCGCGGCAAGGGCACGCCGCTGCCCAGCCTCGGCTATGACGACTACAGCACCTTCCTGCGCCTCGGTTCGGCCGGTGACTACGCGAGTTTCACCGGCGTGGACCAGCTGACCTGGTGGAAGAAGCTGGTCGAGCACCCGGCCTATGATGGCTTCTGGCAGGGCCAGGCGTTGGACGCGGTGATGGCCAAGACACCGTTGAAGGTGCCGACCATGTGGCTGCAGGGCCTGTGGGACCAGGAAGACATGTGGGGTGCCAACCACGCCTACCAGGCGATGGAAGGGCGCGACAGCGGCAACAACCGCAACTATCTGGTGATGGGCCCGTGGCGGCACAGCCAGGTGAACTACGGCGGCAGCGAGCTGGGTGCGCTGAAGTTCGATGGCGATACCGCGCTACAGTTCCGTCGCGATGTGCTCAAGCCGTTCTTCGACCAGTACCTGGTGGATGGCGCGCCGACGGCCGATACGCCGCCGGTGCTGATCTACAACACCGGCGAAAACCACTGGGACCGCCTGAAGGGTTGGCCGCGCAGCTGCGACAAGGGCTGTGCCGCCAGCAGCAAGCCGCTGTACCTGCGCGCCGGCGGCAAGCTGGCGTTCCAGGCACCGGCGGCGGGCGAGGGGGACTTCGAGGAATACGTGTCCGACCCGGCCAAGCCGGTACCGTTCGTGCCGCGCCCGGTCCGCTTCGGCGACCGCGACATGTGGACCACCTGGCTGGTCAAGGACCAGCGCTTCGTCGATGGCCGCCCGGACGTGTTGACCTTCATCACCGAACCGCTGACGGCGCCGCTGCGCATCGGCGGCGCACCGGTGGTTCACCTGCAGGCCTCGACCAGTGGCACCGACAGCGACTGGGTGGTGAAGCTGATCGACGTGTATCCGGACCAGGAAGCGTCGACGCCGGAGATGGGTGGCTACGAGCTGCCGGTGTCGCTGGCGATCTTCCGTGGCCGTTACCGCGAAAGCTTCAGCGATCCGAAGCCGCTGGCCGCCAACCAGGTGCTGCCGTACCGCTTCGACCTGCCCAACGCCAACCACACCTTCCAGAAGGGCCATCGGGTGATGGTGCAGGTGCAGTCCAGCCTGTTCCCCCTGTATGACCGCAATCCGCAGACGTACGTGCCGAACATCTACCTGGCCAAGCCGGGCGATTACCAGAAGGCCACGCAGCGGGTCTGGCACAGCGCGGCGCAGGCCAGCTACATCGATCTGCCGGTGTATTGAGGTTGATGAGGTACGCCGGGTGCGCGATGCCCGGCGGCGGTAGTGCCGGCCGCTGGCCGGCATCCGCGACGGCGCGAGAGCATGTCGACCAAGGTCGACACCTACCGGGGCTGAGTCATGGCATGTCGAATCAGGCGGCTTTGGTAGTGCCGGCCGCTGGCCGGCATCCGCGACGGCGCGAGAGCATGTCGACCAAGGTCGACACCTACCGGGGCTGAGTCATGACATGTCGAATCGGGCGGCTTTGGTAGTGCCGGCCGCTGGCCGGCTACCGCGACGATGCAGGAGCGTGTGGACCAAGGTCGACACCTGCCAGGGCTGAGCCATGGCATGTCGAATCGGGCGGCTTTGGTAGTGCCGGCCGCTGGCCGGCATCCACGACGGCGCGAGAGCATGTCGACCAAGGTCGACACCTACCAGGGCTGAGCCATGGCATGTCGAATCAGGCGGCTTTGGTAGTGCCGGCCGCTGGCCGGCATCCGCGACGGTGCAGGAGCATGTCGACCAAGGTCGACACCTACCGGGGCTGAGTCATGGCATGTCGAATCAGGCGGCTTTGGTAGTGCCGGCCGCTGGCCGGCATCCGCGACGGCGCGAGAGCATGTCGACCAAGGTCGACA